>NZ_LKET01000032.1:300000-512306 GCF_001317355.1 Oxobacter pfennigii | reverse complement strand
GTTATCCATGCTCGCTGTTTTTCATTGATAAATGCTTCTACATAGGCATACTGGCTGTATGTCATAACACCAACGAAAATATATGCATTGATGATTTCTCCGGTATCAGGGTCGGTAATATGAGCGAGATCTCCTGCCCAGTCAACCTCAACCTGTTCTCCAGGTTTACGGTTGATATGCATAGTAGCACGTCGTTTCTGCTCATCCTGTTGGATGTAATAGCAGAATTGAGAATACATGAGCGGTTCTTCACCGTTTAATCGGCAACTCTCCATGTATTCAGTCCATAAGAGTTTTTTACTGACACCGTTTTTAAGCAGCTCTTTCCGGATATATGGAAAATCCGGCATTCGTTTTTGAGGGGTGTCTTTATTGCCTTTATTAAATAATAACTCGGCAAGTAAAACATCTGTCTGGCTGTCATCAAGAGGCCAGGATATGTTCAATTCTCTGGCTCTTTTAACTATACGGTTGACAGTTTTCTTGGATACATTGCAACTATAGGCAATGTTCTGTTGGCTGAACCTCAGACTGTGTAGTCTAAGGATTTCACGGTATTTGGTCATGTAATTGACCTCCTTTTAATGTATTTACACCCATGGTGCATTTATACATTATAAAGTTAAATACCGCACGGTTTCCAGTAGCGGAATCATGGTTTCCATTATGACGGAACTGCGGTTTCCTTACACCGGTCAGATAGTGTAACTTGCTCTGGAATATTCAGCTGAGAAAAAAGCTGTCGGAAATTCAGTCCGGGAGTATGATACGTACAATACGGGGGGCGGGTTATACACTGGTTACCGGGGAGGATGTGAAGTAAATGTTTAAGAAATTGCGCAATCGGTTTCTTTTTCTAAACATGGCGGTTACTTCCCTTGTTATGATTGTCGCGTTCGGTGCGGTATACCTGACCACATATAATAATATCCAAAACGAAAACCAAAGAAAGCTGAGCGGCATGGCAAAATCATTTACAATTTCTTCCGAAAGACCTCTTGAGCAGCCGTACACGCCGCAGGATGGATATTTATCAAATAAGCGGGAACAGGGCCAAATAGTCAGTATGGTTTCATCTGACTATACGCCTTCTTTCACCATATTTGTGGATAAGAACGGCGTCATCATCGATATTGACACCATAATTGACATGCCGGAAGAGAGTTATTCCGAAGCCGCTGGAGCCGCTTGGAAAAAAGGCGGGCAATCGGCAATCATCATGGGAGGGCACATCTGGCTGTATTCCGTTATCCCAGTGAGCGTAACGCAGATATATGAGGATGGGAGCTCTGTTACAAATACGTCCGGCGACAGCTATCAAATCTCATTTTTAGACATTACTGACACACAAAAGACCCTGCGTGATCTATTGATTACCTTTATAATTGTGGGCCTTGCCATGCTGGCAGTCATCTTTCTTATAAGCCTCTATTTTGCCAACCGTTCCATGCGACCAGTTATCTCAGCTTGGGAAAAGCAGCGGCAGTTTATTGCCGACGCTTCACACGAATTAAAAACTCCGCTTTCGATTATAATAGCAAATTATGATGCGCTCTTATCCAATCAGGACGAAACAATCCGGGTCAGCACCGATGGCTTGATTACATGAAAATCGGCACTGACAGAATGGCAAAGCTAATCAACGATCTTCTTTCACTGGCCAGAATGGAAAATGCGAATGTCCAGGTGATAAAGTCACCTTTTAATATAAGCGAGGTTATCGGCGAGGTTATATTATCAATGGAAGCATTGGCAAAGGAAAGGGGATTGTCATTTTCACAGTCCATAGAGCCTGGCATTATAATCAATAGCGAAATGGAAATTGTGAAAAAGATATTTATGATTTTATTTGATAACGCTATTAAATATTCGGATGCGAACGGCAAAATTAGCGTGTCATTAAGAAGAGATAAACACCGCGTTCTGTGCTCTGTCCAAAATAGAGGTAAGACTATCGCGGAAGAAGATTTGCCGAAAATATTTGACAGGTTTTACAGAGCTGATCCATCACGTACAGCAGAAAACGGCGGTTATGGTCTCGGTTTGGCAATTGCCAAAGCGTCGATAGAGCGGCTGGGTGGCAACATATATGTTGAGAATACACCAAGGGGCTTAACAACTTTTACATTTATACTTGGAGATTCCTAGCGGCGTAGCCGCTTTTTATTTTAACTTTAACTTTACTTGTTATTAACTCATTAAATTAATAATATGTGTAAAATTATTTATATAATCTATATTTCTACATAAAGTAGCAATTTCAGACAAATTGGTTTAATAGAATATTTCTTAAAAAAGCAGGAGGTTGCATAATGATTGTATGCGGCATTTACCGCGGAGGAAACGGCCACCTTTGGTACCGATGTACCGTTGGGAAGGCCGGGACAGCCATTTGAACTGGCCGACCTATGTCTTGTTGGCCTCTGACGATGCTTCTGCTATCTCAGGTCAAATTATGTTCGTCAATATGGGATCAGTTGTAACTTAGAATCTCACCCCTGATCAGAGCTCAGATTTACAGACAAGGGAGGCTGTGGTTGGTCTCCCTTATTTTATATGATAAAATATAGTCGGGCACAATTTATAGTTGTAGCGGTTGAACGGATAGGACTTCTGGGAACCTCTGACCTTGCTCGCGAATTGATTACTTTATCGATTATGAGCATAATATGTGATCAAGATTATTATATTAAGAGGTGGCACATGGTAAAAAAGATAAAACAATTTTTTGACAACCCAATATTTATTTTGACAGGTACTGCAATAGGGGCTGTAGCAGGTGGCATTCTTGGCATAATAGCTTATTACGAACAGTTGCTTGGGTAGTTATCCAGTCTGCCATAATGAAAATTTGATGGTAAATGGGTATAAAAATAATTCGTATAATACGAAGGATAAGCAATAAGCCTGAAAAGGAAGGTGATTTTTAATTAACCTTACTGTGATAAAACAAATACTTAAACAGATGTGTGGGATAATCGCACTGGAATATAAATACCAAGGAAAACTTCCAGACAAAGATAATTATTTATGCACCACTAAATATTCTTTGCCTTTCCATGGAGAGTGGACGGTAGTTAACGGCGGAGTAATACAAGAATATTCTCATTCGTGGGAAATTCCAACACAACGATATGCCTATGATTTTATCATCTTAAACAAAGCCGGAAAAAGCTTTGACGGCAAAGAAAGCAATCCCGGTTCCTTTTACTGCTATGGTCAAAATATATTAGCCCCGGCAGATGGAGTTGTCATTGAAGTTGGTGATGGAAATCCGGACAGCAAAATTACTGCGGATAGAAAAGCGATTTGCTCTGGCCGTGATATTCGTGGAAATTATATAGTTATCCAGCATAGTAAAAATGAATACTCTCTTTTGGCACATTTGAAACCAAATAGTATTATCGTTTCTGTCGGCCAGCATGTAATGCGTGGTGAAAGAATAGCGCAATGCGGAAATTCTGGAAACAGCTCTGAACCACATCTTCATTTTCATTTACAAGCAGGAACAAGCTTTTATTCCTCTCCCGGACTTCCTATTGAATTTAATAATATATCAGTAAATCCAACGCCAAATTATGAATTGTTTGATGATAGAAAGGTTATATCGGAAATTATCAATACATATCCGCCTTATATTACCAGAGGGCATAGCGTAAGTAATTTATAGAAATAAAGTCGGTTATAATATAAGCATAATGGATTTTATTGTAAACATAAGGAATGCAGGATACGGGAGATTCGAATATGTTTAAGGAATCAAACATCATGAATTTTTTCCTTCAAAAGAGATTCAGCACGAAACATAAAACTGAAAAGTTTATAGGCTGGGCCCGTGAGAATGCTGTCATGTTTGATTATCTGGACGGTATGAATGCAGATATAGAAAAGCTATCTGTCCTTGATAACTTATTGGCAGATAAGCGTGTAGTTTATTTAGGAGAAGAAGATCACTGGATTCATGAGAAAAATCAGTATCGTATTTTGATGCTGCGCTACCTTTTTTCCCGGGGGTGGCGGTATGTGGGAGAGGAACTCGGATGGTCTGACGGTATCCGCATATCCCGCTATCTTGAAACTGGAGATCTATCACATCTTGATCGTATTGCTACTTTCGGTTATCGCGGAGACGTAAGGGAAGATCGTGAAGATAAGCCCACGGGTATTCTTAAAGACAGCTCGGACAATTATCCGGTGGAAGAATTTAAAGCTGAACAGATTCGTTTTATAAAAGCTCTGAAAAATATTAATGGCAACTGTTTAGAAGGGTCCCGGCGGATTCATTTTTTCGGATTTGATGTTAACGCAGTTCCAGGGGGAGGATATAAAGATATTCAGGAGTTGCTGAGTTCTGTCCAAAATTTATCCGCTCTCTCAGAACTGCAAAAGCTCTAGTATCGTTTTTTCGATAGCAGTTTATTGTATTGCTCACATAGATATTAATAAATATGTAATATTTTCCTGTAAAGGATTTGCTGTTACAAGCTATAGATCGCGAGTGAAACAGTTGAAAAATAGAGGCAATATGCAGCGCAGAGTACAGAAACATTCAAACCGGAAGAATTGCAGGTAAGTGAAATGAATGAATTGAATTACATGGAGCTACAGAGCGAAGTAGTAAAAAAGCTTCAGGCGGAATAAATATTGTACTTGCTACTTGCGCCGATAACAAGGTAACAGCACGAATGATGTGCCATATTAACGACGGTTTAACAATCATGTTTTCAACGAATAAAAACAGCCAAAAAGTTAAGCAAATAGGGAAAAATCCCAATGTCGCTTTAGCTATTGGAAATTTGAAGATTGAAGCAGCTGCAGAACTTTCCGGCCACCCCAGCAGTCATCCTTTTTTCCTTGAAGAATACCCCGGGAAATTTCCTCATCTGGGCAAAATCTATTCAAGCACACCAGATGATCTGCTTATCATTGCCAAGCCGATAAAAATATCGTTTTATAAATTTACGGGTAGGCCTTGCGAGGATGTCCTGGAGATAGAAAATAAACGTGCATATCGTATAGAACTTAATTAACATAGTACGAAGGCCCTTGGATTCCAAGGGCCTCCATCATTTTGCGTGGAAAAACCGCTGGCGGTAGATTTTATTTACCTCAGCCAAGATAACATCTATAAAGTGTGCTTCTAAAAATCAAAGGACCCCTCGCTTTCTCTGTGCCAAATATGTCAATAAGCAAGCTAACACGCTTAATAGAATGCATGCCATAAATGCCGCTGTACCATATGAAATAGGAGTTCCAAAGAAATTGTATATTTTAGACCCGCCGAATATAGATGTTGCCATCGAAAGCGCTCCGAAATTGAAATCCATGATTGGCCAAACTATTTTGCGTATCCTGCCGAGATTGCCGGATGCCATTCCGGCAATAAGTATAGCAATTCCCAACCCGAACGCAGCGCTTTGATTTTTCATCTTTGATGATACAAATGCAAGTGCAGTACCGAATACTGCCGAAACAAGAATAAGCCATATGAAGCATAGGGCGGCTGCACCTCCTGCGGTTGTGTTCAGCAGGGTTGACTCAAAAGCTCCAACGCAGCGGACAGGAGCGTCATAACCGGAAAGATCGCCGCAACCAAAGTAAATTCCAATAAACCAGCCGCCAAGATATACGGCGGCGAGGATGGCTGAAGTCAATGCCGCGCTTAAGAGTTTCGCCGTTACAATCTCCCTGCGACCTTTTTCAGAACATAGTACAATGCTATCCATTTCAGTTTTGACTTCCTGCGTAAACAGCGGAGATATGAAAAATGTTAAAACTATCATGAACATCAGGATAATCAACATTCCGTCAAAGGCTATAAAAAAGAAATTCCACGCTCTCGTATATTCAAAGACAGGTTCGCCGTGAGCAAGCTCCGCTTGAAGCTGCTTCTTATAAAGTCTGTATTCATGGCTGTCTGTCTGCCCGGATGCTTCGAGCTCTGCAATTTTATCTTGAATGGTTTCGACGCGGGTCCGATAGTCAGCCACCTGCTGCCCAAAAGCTGTGTAGATGCGATGAAACCTCAGCTGGGGGTTTCGATTTATTTGATAATTAAGGGGCTCTCCCTCGCCATACTCCCCAATGGCGGCTTCAACTTTCGCTTTCGATTCTTCGAGCTGTACTGGATCAAGCTTTCCGCTGTTTTCTGAAACCAGTTCCATAAATTCGGTAAACGCTACTTTTTCCTGGGCTCTGTCCGCTATTTCAAATTCGCCGCCAGCAGATAATAAAAAACTTATCAAGCCATATAGTACAAACAAAACGCTAAGCAGTATCAGCCGGTTTTTATTTATCAGCAGCTTTCTCATTTCATATTTAAACAATCTCATTTGGAAATGCCTCCTTCAAACTGAAATTCATGCAAATACGCGTCCTCAAGGGTTGGCGGAACGGAAATTGCGTTAAGTGAAGGCTTTTCGTCTGAAACAACCCGAACTTCCATACGGTCGCCAATAGGAAGGACATTGCTGATTATGTGACTGTCCTGATAGGACACCAGCTCGTCTACCGTCATTTTTACGTTCCAGACCTTGCCGGCTATTGCGTCCACAAAGCTCTGCGTGCTTTCCATTCTGCCAACCTTACCGCCTTTTATCATAATGGTTTTCTTTGCAATGGAATCGATGTCGGAAACAATATGAGTGGAGAGCAGCACCGTCCTGTCCCGGGAAAAAATCGAAACAAGATTGCGGAATCTGATGCGTTCGTGGGGGTCAAGGCCTGCTGTGGGCTCATCCAGTATAAGTATTTCAGGGTCATTCAAGAGAGCCTGTGCGATGCCAAGCCGCCGTTTCATGCCTCCTGAATAATTGATACATTTTCTATGCAGGTCATTTGCCAGTCCCACCCGTTCTACCAGAGTTTTAATTTTCTTTTCAGCATCATCTTCTTTCAATCCTTTCAGTACTGCCACAAAGCGGAGATAATCAAGCCCTGAAAATTCTGGATAAAAGTCAAGGGACTGCGGCAGATAGCCCAGTGCCCGGCGATATTCGCGGTCACAGCTTTTTCTGTTTATCCCATTCATGAAAACCTCGCCGCCGCTTGCTCCCATAACTCCGACCAGTATTCGGATAAGAGTGCTTTTTCCAGCGCCATTGGGCCCCAAAAGGCCGTATACACCGTTTTCCATCTCAAAGCTCACACCCTTTAAGGCTTGCTTTTTTCCATAATTCTTACTGATATTCTTTATTGTTAGTTTCAATTCATAACCTCCTTCAACCTGATTTAGCTCTATTGTAAATCGGCACCCTAAACGGACAGATGAAAAGAGATAAACAATTTCTAAACAACAAAGAAATAATAAAAAACGCCATAGGGTTAAGTTTCCATATGGCGTCCATTAACTTTACTATTCAGTTGTTAAGCCGGTACCCCGCTCCCCAAACCGTTTCAATGATTTGGGGTTTTGACGGGTCATCCTCGATTTTTTCGCGGATGCGGTTTATGTGTACCGTAACCGTGGCGCTATCCCCAATATAATCAAAGCCCCATATCTTTTCAAATAGATGTTCCTTTGAAAAAACGATATTCGGGTTTTCGGCCAGAAAGAGCAAAAGCTCGAACTCCCGGTTTGGGAATTTTATTTCGGTATCACCTTTGTACACTTTCCGGCTTTGGGGTGAAATCCTTAAACCGGATATGATTATTGTATCGTCTTTATTGCCTCTCCTGCCGGAACCTGTCAATCTCTCATATCTTCTCAAATGGGCTTTTACCCTTGCAACAAGCTCAGCCGGGTCAAAGGGTTTTGCTATATAATCATCCGCCCCTAAACCAAGCCCGCGAATTTTATCCACCGACTCTGTACGGGCTGTTACCATGAGTATGGGAATGTCTATTTTGTCTCTGATTTCACGGCATATATCATAGCCGCTTTTGCCAGGCAGCATCAAATCAAGAAGCACCAAATCAAAATGACTGGCAAGCAGCACATTTAGTGCCGTTTTGCCATCGCTTACAATTTCGGTTTCAAAGCCATTTATCTCAAGATAATCTTTTTCCAGCATGGCGATTTCTGGGTCATCCTCAATTATTAGTATTTTACTCATTGTCTTCCTCCTTCCTGCAGGGCAATGTGATTTGTACGGCAAGACCGCCGCCGTTTTTCGCCGTCACATGCCCGCCGTGGGCCAGAGTAATGTATTTTACGATATACAGCCCCAGACCGCTACCCTCGTTGTTATGAGTGCCGCGGGATTCATCACCGCGCCAAAAGCGTTCAAACAAGTGTGAAAGCATATCCTCCGGCACACCTTGCCCGTTGTCGGTAAAAAGCAAGTGTTCCTTATCATATTCCTGCCACACGGAAATATGCAATTTTAGAGGGTGTGCATTTGCATAATGCAGCGCATTCTCTGTCAGGTTATAAAGCACCCTGCGCATTTGTTCAGGGTCTATTTTAACCGGGTGAGAAACCGGCGTCACGTCCACAGTCAGCTCAGCGCCTTTTTCCGCCAGTTCAAGCTGTAATTCTTCGGAGGACTGCCGGATGAAATCCCCTAAATCATGAAAGCCAAGCGACAGTGGAAGATTTCCCGTTTCCAGTTTTGAAAAAAAGAACAGTTTTTCTAAAAGTGTATCCATATCGCATGCCTTTTGGTATGCGATGGAAAGATATTGATCTTGTTTTTCCGGCGTATTCGCCACACCGTCGCACAATCCCTTAATGTAGCCTTTCACTGAGGTTAAGGGCGTCCGCAGGTCGTGAGAAATACCGGCTATCATATCAGTGCGGGCCTGCTCATAAGCAGCATTTTTTTCTTGTTCTTCGAGCAAAGATTTCTGCATATGGTTAAAAGCCGCGCATACATGGGCAAACTCATCATCTCCCTCATATTCTATAGGCTGTGAAAAGTCCCCGTTCTTAATCCTGTTGGCTCCGCCTTCCAAAGCGTTCAACGGCCGCAAAACCCGCCATGCCATTTTGCGGATAAACAGCTGGCTGAGTATCAAAATTATAGCGGTAACCATCAAATAAGCAACTATAAATGGCGACATGAAACCAGCCCAAAAATTGTCTTGGGAGGGCGAGCCCTTGATAGCATATATAGAAAAATTGCCGTCTGATTTCGCCGCGACTGCCATATCGCTGACCGAAGCAATCAGAACATTTTGTTTGAGCTTGAGTCTTTTCAGGTTTTCAGTTGTCGCTTCTTGACTGTTATCCAAAGAGGAAAAAACAACACCGTCGCTGTCTGTCACATACAGGTTATAGCCATGCTTTGCAAGATTGTTGCTCAGGTTTCTCCAATCCGAAGTATTTGATTCTTCCACAATAGAACCTGCATAAATAATTTCGCTTTCCATCAAATCAAAACCGCCGCCGCCGTTCCCGGTGGAGAGGATGTAAATGACGGCTATGGCAACAGAAAAAATAGCAAAAATCGAAAAAAGTGCTAGGAATGTACTTGAAAGCATAATTCTATTTATAGTTTTCACCACATCACCTCCATTTTCTGAAATCAAATTATAGCCTGAACACATAAATTTTCAGAGTAAAAAATATAAATTTTTTCTAAACAGATATGAATTTGCTCCCGTACAGCATGCGAAAACTACCAAGTGCATTATATCACACCGCTTAAATTTTGGAAGTCTACTTGCGCTTATCATTTTAAAAGCAAAAGGTCATTTATAGGAACATCAATCATATGTTACTCGGCTTTAACTTGTTAAGATTTGTGATACGATTCCTTTATCGTGCAACTATACGGTTGCTTATACTTGACATGCAACCGTACAGTTGCTTATAATAGATATATGGATAGAAACAAAGACGCTATATTTAAAGCCCTTGCCGACTCGACCCGGCGGCTTATATTAGACGAACTATCCGAACGCAACGAGCAGACGTTGTATGAACTTACGGCACGTCTAATTACTAAGCACAACCTTAACATTTCTCGGCAGGCGATATCTAAACATCTATCTGCATTGGATGATGCAGGGCTGGTAAAATCAAAACGAAAGGGGAAATATCGAGTACTTATGTTCGACAATGAACCGCTTAAAAACTTGCTGAAAGGATGGATAGAGTAATTTAATAAACCAAGTAACAGAATCGAAACAGAACCTTAACGAATGTGTGAGTTATTTTGCTTGCAGCCAGATTGTTACAGAGCACCATGCATCACCAATATCAAAGGAGGAAAAAAATATGAAAATCATTGTTGCCAGTATATTTGTACAAGATCAAGACAAGGCACTGGAGTTTTATTCAGAAAAGCTGGGGTTTGTGAAAAAAGAGGATGAACGCGCCGGAGAATTCAGGTGGATAACAGTTGCTTCTCCCGATGATAAAGATGGTACCGAGCTTTTACTTGAACCGAATGACCATCCTGCCGCAAAGGAGTATCAAAAGAAGATATTTGCCGATGGCATTCCGGCAACAATGTTTGGCGTTGAAGATATCCGCAAAGAATACACACGGTTAATGGAAAAGGGCGTGAAATTTACTATGAAACCCACAGAAATGGGCAAAGTCACAATAGCTGTCTTCGATGATACATGCGGTAACCTTATTCAGATAGTACAGAAGTAACTTCATGGCCGATTCTAAAGGAATTGCCCCGAAAGGCGCAATTTAATGAAAAGCAAAATGGACTTGAACTCACGCAGTCTGAGTTCTTTTTCTTAAGCACCTTTTATGATAAACTGAGCTTGTATAATATTTAATATTAGACGATGGGGGAAACAAAATGTTATTAGAAAAAACGCAACAGCGGTACCGTTGTTTTTGTCTCATCTTCCAGTGCTTCCCCCTACATGGCGCTTACGAGGTTTTTAAAACGTCACAGGTTGAACTCAGCAATACTTTATCCATAGAACTTGAGAATACAAATATACACGTTTATGCCATCGGCCCGGGGCTGGTAAAAACAGAAACAGCAATGAATGCAATCGAAATTGTTGACGGGAGTATGAAAATAAGTACAGATGAGTTTTATCAAATGAACAGCCGGCACATTATAGATGCAGAAAGCGCCGGTGTTGGTTTTGCTCTATCTGTCCTGAATGCCAAAAATTATCACAGACAGGAGATAGGCACTATTCAGGTGTGATGGATTATAATTTGATTCATGCTGATAATTCAGAAGATCAGAAGATACTTAATACGGTAACTGATTTGAAAAAGGATATTTTTGATAAGATCCTGAAAACCTTTGAGGAACAATATAACGGATGGAAAGTAATGAATATATTTGAGCGGCAATGGGTTTTCAGAGATTTTAAGAAAAATATGGGTCAATCCGCAGAACAGGTTTTAGAAAAATTAAGGGAGATTGATAACTATATTAAGATGAATGATTGTCCGCCAGCTATTGGATAGGGTATTCTTTGATAAGCTTAAAAATTCTTGGAAACACCAATTGAAATTACTGCATGGATATCAAAAAAATAAAAATAAGCTGGAAGAACACTCTAAAATAATAGCAGAATGGATTTCAGACATTGAGAAATTATTATCTTGACTAAGAGGATTTCATTCATGGGAAATTCCAACACACCGGTATGCCTATTGCACTGTCGGAAATTCCATATGCTTCTACATTGAATTACACAAATCAAGTTATCGAATATGAGGTTACCATATGAAATTATTGCTTATTACAGCTTCAGCCCATGAAATAAGACAAATCAGAAAAACGAGGGTTATAAATTTTCAACAGGTTACGATGCCTTACCTGGCAGCACTAACCCCTGCTAATTGGGAAGTTGAGCATATAGATGAAGGCCAGGAAAGGATCGATTTTAATATAGAAGTAGATTTAGTGGGTATAACCTTTCATACGCCAAGTGCCAACCATGTGTATGAAATAGCTGCAGAATTTAGAAAAAGAGGGATACCTGTAGCAATGGGTGGTCCTCATGTATCCCTGCTGCCGGATGAAGCTGAAAATCATGCCGATGCCGTATTTATAGGCGAAGCAGAAGATACGTGGAAAGAATTCCTGGCAGACTTTGAGAATAAGCAGTTTAAGAAGCGATATGAACAGAAGAATCCCTCTTCCCTTATTAACCTGCCTATGGCTCGCAAAGATTTGTTTCACAGAAGGGATCACTCCGGCGGCATTATGTTTGCAACCCGTGGATGTCCTAATAAATGCGAGTTCTGTGCTTTAGCAATAATGTATAGCAGCAACTTCAGAAAAAGGCCGGTTGCAGAAGTTGCAAGGGAATACGGTTCTTTCGAGGGGAAAGTTATTATATTCTGGGATGACAATATTGCAGCTGACCCTAATTATGCCAAAGACCTTTTCAAGGCCATAGCCCCTTATAAAAAATGGTGGAGCAGTCAGACCAGTATTCACGCAGGATGGAATGATGAACTATTGGAATTGGCTGCAAAAAGCGGCTGCAAGCAGCTATTTCTGGGATTGGAGTCAGTATCTCAGATAAGCCTGGATCACGCCAATAAATCCTTCAATAGAGTCGAAGATTATTATAAAATCATTAAAAAAATCCACTCCTATGGAATATCTGTGCAAGTAGGGATTATTTTCGGCTTTGATGAAGACGACAAAAGTATTTTTGGTAAAACCATGACTTTCCTTGAAGCTGCCGGAGTTCAAAATGCTACCTTCAACGTGCTTACTCCCTATCCGGGTACTCCTTTATTCAAGCGCCTTGAAAGTGAAGGAAGAATATTGACATATGACTGGAGTAAATACAACGGGAGAAGAGATGTTGTTTTTAAACCTAAAAATATGACTTGTGACGAATTGTTGGAAGGCTTTAAGCGGGTAAACAGTCAGTTCTATTCTCTAAAAAGCACTGGAAAAAGATTAAGCAAATCAACAGCAGGTTTATGGTGGACTCTGCCCTTAAATCTTTCCTACTATTTTTCATATAAACTTTATGGGCCAAAATAGAGAAACTTTTTATACTAACATGAGTAAGGAGGTTGAATAACAATGGCTATAGCAGAACAATATCAATCTGACATTGATGCCATACTGGCAAAACGCTATGATAATGGCGCTGATTATTGGACGACTCCCGACAAGCGCTTATGTAAGGGAAGCCCTTTTTCTGCCCTTAACTGTGGGTTTATGTTGTTGGAATTGGGCATGGAGCCTTCCGATCCTGTATTAATGAAGATTGCCGACTTGTTTTTAAGCTCATGGAGAGAGGACGGGAGGTTTAAGTTATCCCCGCAAGGTGCAATCTATCCCTGCAATACCATTAATGCCGCTAACCTTCTTTGCCATTTAGGCTATGCTTCAGACTCAAGGCTTCGAAAAACCTTTGATCACCTCTTGGAAATACAGCACAGTGACGGCGGCTGGCGGTGTAATAAATTCAGTTTCGGGAGAGGCGCGGAAACAGATTTTTCCAATCCCGGCCCGACGCTGACAGCGCTTAATGCTTTTCGATTTACAGGTTTACTCAATAAAGAACAAGCTCTTGACAGAGCCGTGGAATTCCTGCTTGAACATTGGACGACCCGCATGCCTCTCGACCCTTGTCATTATGGAATTGGCACGCTGTTTATGCAGGTCGAGTATCCTTTTGCTAATTACAACCTCTTTGTTTATGTCTATGTGCTCTCTTTCTATGACAGGGCAAAGCGTGATCAGCGGTTTTTAGATGCCCTTGGGATTTTGCAATCAAAATTGGTGGACGGCAACATTGCAGTGGAGCGGCTTAATCGGAATTTAGCCGGACTTTCCTTCTGCAAAAAGGGAGAACCAAGTGATATGGGAACCATGCGTTACCGTGAGATATTAAAAAACCTTGACTGAAGTCATGAAAATCTCCAGACATTCTTGATACTTTTACATGGGGAAAACCAATGGCATCTTTTTTTGTAGGCCATATTTGGCGGGAAAATACCATGAACATTTTAAGATGATATAGTAAAGGGTATAATTTAGGGGAGTGATAAAAATCACGAAAAATGAGATACTTACAATGCTTCGCGGCTTAGGTAACGAAAAACGAAAACAGATGTATATAAAGAACGGTGCAGGTGAAAATACATACGGCGTTTTACTGGGCGAACTGCGGAAACTGGCAGGCAAATTAGGGACAAATCATGAGCTGGCATTAGAACTTTGGCAGAGTGGAAACACAGAGGCGCAATGGCTTGCATGCATGATGTTTGATGTAAAGAAACTGACCTTAGATGAAATACGGAGTATGGTTTCTCAATTAACGTATTCTGATATTATTGATAAGTTTATCGGTGAAGTTGTCGGCGGCCACAAAGATGCAGATATTCTTGCAAAAGAATGGTCGGAATCTGGTAAGGACAACTTAGGGCGGGCAGGCTGGAATCTGATTGTGCATAAGGTATCCGGCGGCAAATTAACAAATGATGTGCTGGAGGAGCTTCTTACAACAATCAAAGCAGAACTGCAGACTGCGACTCCAGGGAAACAATGGGCAATGAATCACGCCTTGTGCGGAATAGGAATACGCTATCCGCAATTTACAGAGCGGTGTATAACTCTTGGCGAAGCTTTAGGAGTGTATAAGGATTTGAAAGTATCAAAGGGCTGTACTTCCGCCTATGCTCCGAATTGGATTACGGCTGTCGTAAAGAAAAGAAAAAAATAAAGAAAAGGATACATTATTTATATTATTTGATTGGGGGATAAAAATGTTTACAATAGAAAGCATGATGTCAATCGATAAAAGCGGTTTACAGGAAGCATCAAAAGTTATGGACAAAGATGATATTTCCAAGCTTATAGAATTGTTGCCTTTAAAAGACGATAATATAAGATATCAAGCATTCCTCCTGCTTCAAAATCGGTCATTATTTTTTGATGATGTCTATCCATACTGGGATAACTTCCGGAGTAAGCTGAAAAGCGATAATTCTTACCAGAGGAGTATCGGACTTATGCTTATTGCTGAAAACGTAAAATGGGATTCAGAAAACAAGATAGAAGACGCCATTGAGGAATATCTTGAGCTTTTGAATGACGAAAAGCCTATAACCATACGCCAGTGTATTCAGTCATTAGGTAAGATAGTGACATATAAGCCCAGTTTAAGTGATAAAATAGCCAAAAGACTTATTTTCTTTAATCTCATGGGTGTTAAAGAAACGATGCGTAAATCTATACTGCTTGATATATTGAATGCACTTCTCCTAATCAGAAAGGTATTAAAAACAGATGAAATAGAAAGCTTTATTCTGAAGGCGCTATCTGGTGAAATATTAGATAAAAAGTCAAAGAAGCAAATTGAAGCACTTTTATAATCAGATATATTCAATTGATATTTTAACATTTAAGGATGCGATATTGAATCATTATAGGAGGCTGCATAAAGAATGAATATAACTTTCAGACAATGTGTTTCAGATGATATTTATACACTTCAAAACTTTTCTTATAGAACATTTAATGAAACCTACATTAACATGAATACATCATCAAATATGAAGGCTTATTTAGAAGAGGCTTTTGATGTGAATAAACTTAGAGGAGAATTAGCGGACAGTAATTCATTATTTTATTTCCTCTATGCTGACGGGGAATTGGCAGGCTACTTGAAATTAAATGAGTCTGCGGCACAAACAGATATAAATGATTTACAATCAATAGAAATAGAAAGAATATATATAGCAAACGAATTTCAAGGCAAAGGTTTAGGAGGGGTTTTAATTAATAAGGCTATCGATATAGCAAAAATGCGAAAAAAATCATACCTATGGCTTGGCGTTTGGGAAAAAAACGATAAAGCTATTTTGTTTTATAAAAAGAATGGATTTGAGGAAATCGGTACGCACTCTTTTTTTATGGGAGATGAAGAACAAACAGACCTTATAATGCGTAAAATTCTATAAGTGAATAAATTCAATTATTGCCGGGTGCTATAAGTCTTCGATTTTTTTTATATACTTTGGTAATACTATTCTAAAGTGAGCTAAAAGGAGAAGAATATATTGTATCCGGACAAGATTTTTTACGAACCCGCAGTGATTGATTATGAGTTGGGCAGGCAAATGCAGAAAAAGTTTGAGCAGCTTCCATGGATTCCAATTGAAAGCCATAACAACATTGAACAATTGCGCAAAAATGAAAATCAGGAATTTCCCAGAATGAAAAGGCACCTGATTATAGGGGTCAGAAAATCACTCAAATACACGCCTAATCATAAGGTATCCGATTTTTTAGTACCGTATACCTCGTCTGGCTGCAGCGCCATGTGTCTTTATTGTTATTTGGTATGCAATTACAACAAATGCTCTTATCTCAGGTTGTTTGTGAACCGGGAGCAGATGATGAGAAAATTAATAAAAACGGCAAGCGATTCGGAAAAAGACCTTGTTTTTGAAATCGGCAGCAACAGCGACCTGGTATTGGAAAATACCATTACGCAAAATCTGGAATGGACCATCGAAGAATTTTCTAAAAGTAAAAGCGGCTTTCTCACATTTCCGACCAAATTTAATATGGTAGAGCCTTTACTTCCGCTGAACCACCGTGGACGGATCATAATGCGCATGAGCGTTAATCCACACGAAATAATCCAGAGGATTGAGTTTGGCACATCGCCTTTAACTTCGAGAATCGATGCGCTGAATCGAATGAGCGATGCGGGATACAGAACAGGGCTGCTAATTGCTCCGGTCATTCTTGTAGATAATTGGAAGGAACTGTATAAGCAGCTGATTGAACAGCTGTCGGACCGGCTATCACCAAGAACAAAGCAGCAGCTCTTTATTGAAATTATTTTTATGACATATAGTTATGTGCATCGTGCTATAAACAGGGAAGCTTTCCCCAAAGCGATAGAGCTCTTTGATCAAGAGCTGATGACAGGGCGTGGAAGGGGAAAATATTGTTACCGCGAAAATATTCGAGATGAAGGTGAACATTTTTTGAGAGAGCAGCTTTCGGAAAAACTAAACAATGTGCCAATTATTTATGTAGTTTAGTCAACGCCTTTGAGAAGGCACTATTTGAATCAGAAAAAAGGGAATCAATCTAATAGAAGCGGCAATCAAAAAAGGGTTTATATTGGAAAGGCCTTGCTTCGGTAACTTACGACACTAAGATCGAACAGAATACAAGAATATGCTAACCAGCTATAAAAATATCTCAGAAGGGGAGGAAAGACTGCATCAGGTCTTCCTTCTCTTTGATTAATTTTAAAAGCAATAGTTAGCTGAAATTTACGCACGTTTTGATAAATTTAATTTTATAGATCATTTTAATATTCTTTATTTTGATGAGCCAACAGGTTTCTGCCAATATTATACTTGAAATAATACTTCATATTTCTTAATTTGGAATTATTGGGGTGATCTGACACCGATAATAAAGTAAAGATCAGCTAGGATAATAAATTAATATAAAGGTGTTGACTAACTCGTTGCCGCTATTTTTATAGGTATGATATATATCTCCTTGAAACACGATAGCTTCCCCGCTACAAACCTTATAAACGGCATCTTCAATTTCCATCTCTAAACAACCTGTAGATACAAGCACATACTCCTTTACACCTTTTGTATGTGGATTTGACCTGTGAACACATCCTGGTTCAAGCTCCATTTTTAAGACTTCAAATTTAGTATCTGCATCAAAAGGCAGAAAAGAGCCGGATCTGTACCTGCCGCCATCTTCAATTAACAGCTCCGATTTATCGAGAGATATTATCTCAATATGCGATTGGTTATTTTTCATTAGCTCTGAAATTGATACTTTAAGACCGCTGGCAATCTTCCACAAAATAGTTACGCTAGGCGTTTTTTGCCCTTTTTCTATTTGAGATAACATGCCCTTACTCACCCTGGTCAAAGAGGATACCTGATCTAAACTGAGCCCTCTTTCCTTGCGTATTTTTGACAGGTTATTTCCAATCAAAATAATTAAATTATCCATTTTTCCTCCGCATATATTGTGTTCTACGTAAAACTATTGCATACTATAGTTAATAAACTGTATGCTAATGTAAACAATATATATCCTATAGTATACATTACCTTATTATGATTCTGCAATAAAATTACATAAGCTCGGATGATATGTAAAAATATTTAACGGAGGAATTGTCATGTCAGAAATTTTATTACATGGAACAAGGGGAAACAAAGTGGAGAACATTCATAGGGGCGATATTGTTATTGTTGACTATAAAAAAAATATAATTGCTTATTTGGGTGATCCAAACAAAAGAACATTTATGCGCTCATGCGCGAAACCAATCCAAGCACTGTCAGTTATTGAATCCGGAGCAGCAAGTTCATATGATATAAGCCAGAAGGAATTGGCTTTAATGTGTGCATCACATTATGCTGAACAATTTCATGTTGATACAATTGCATCAATACTAAAGAAACTGGGATTACAAGAAGAAAATCTGTTATGCGGACCGACCTACTCTATTAATGAAAAGGTTTCGGAAGCTTTAATCAAAACCGGTAATTCCAAACGCCGGATATATAATAATTGTTCCGGCAAGCATGCAGGGATGCTTGCTATATCTAAATTAAAGGGATATGAACTGTCGACCTATAATGAATTGGAGCATCCTTTGCAGCAGATGATGCTAAAGAGTATATCGGAAGTCTGCGAAGTTGATAAAGAAGATATCGGTATCGGCATTGACGGGTGCGGAGTACCTGTTGTTGAAATTCCCTTATATAATATGGCATTGTCTTTTGCTAAGCTTGCCCATTCATCCATATTTGATACTGTCAGGAGGAATGCTGTAGATTCCGTTGTAGGAGCCATGCTGGAATACCCTGAAATGATTGCAGGCACAGACGGTTTTTGTACGGAATTAATTAAGCATACACATGGGAAGATGATAGGAAAGTTAGGGGCAGATTCAGTTTATTGCATTGGCATTTTAGAGCACGGTATTGGCATTGCTGTAAAAATTGAAGACGGTAATATGAGGGTGCTTTCATGTGCCGTCATGGAAGTACTGAATCAATTAGGTTATATAAATGCTCAAGAAGAGATGGCTCTTAAATCTTTTCATATGATAGATATCATAAACTCCTTAAATCAAAAAGTAGGAGAAGTACAGCCTGTATTTAAATTAAAAACTCCGGTTTCACCAACAGCTGTGTCATAAATAATATGCCATCCAGATAGCTATTGAGTATATAAAAAAGATGTAGAATAAAAAAATAGGATAAATTCCGTACAAATTAAGTTTGTAAGGACGCTGACGGAGGTATGGGATGAATAAAATATTGGTCGTTGAAGACGAAGATATTTTACGTGAAGTGATTGCCGATTATCTAATCGAGGACGGATATCAGGTATTGGAGGCCTCAGACGGTGAAAGGGCATTAGAACTGTTTCTGTCGAATTCGGTTGACCTAGTTATATTGGATATTGTTCTGCCGAAGATTGACGGCTGGTCAGTATGCCGCAGAATACGTAAAAATTCAGGAATCCCTATAATAATTCTGACCGCGCGTTCAGATGAGGATGATTCTCTACTTGGATATGAGTTGGGAGCGGATGATTATCTGATTAAGCCATATAGTCCCCGTGTTCTTATGGCAAAAGTGAAGCGGTTTCTTGAAAAATCCCCGGTTACTATGGATGGAATGCTGACATCAACCGGCGGGATTGTTATAAATATGGGTGCAAGACTTGTTTCTGTAGATGGCGATATAATTAATTTGACTCACACGGAATTTGAAATTCTCGCTTACTTAATGCAAAATAAAGGGATTGTAATCACCAGGGAGCAGCTAATCACTAAGATATGGAGTTATGATTTTTATGGTGACGAAAAGACAATAAACAGCCATATCAGAAATCTGCGTGCTAAGCTGGGCGGTAAAGGCAGCTGCATTGTCACGGTTATCCGTATGGGGTATAGATTTGAAGAGGAACATCTATGAAAAAGAGCATTGTTTTTAAATGGTTTGTGCTGACAGTGCTGTTATTTTCTGCGATGTTTTTGTTCGTTGGAATCACACAAAATTACTTTTTCGAGAAATATTATATAAATAGGAAGACAGATGCTCTCAAAATTCATATGAACGAGTATTTAAGCCTGACAGCGAAAAAAGGAACTGAAACAGCATCCGGGGAACTATATAAAAACAACCGCATATGGATTATTAAACTGGATGAATATGGGCGTATCTGCGATGTGGAGAATTACTATATCGAAGTGAAATTGGAGAATGAATCCCAAAGTGATTTGAGAATACCAATGTATCCCTTCGAAGGAGAATTTTCTTCCGATACACTCTCCTCATTAAAGGTCGGGGACGATGTAATTATTGACACAGTAAATATTGCAGATGAAAGGATACCTTATCTGATACAGACTGATTTGTCGGGAGTCGTAAATTTAAGCATTGCAAACAAGCTGCATGGGCCTGACGCCGATAAAGCTTACAGCCACCTTGATACCGGTTTATACAAGGGAACGATAATGAAGACCGTATTTCCGGAAGAACGGACATATATTCCCTTTCCTTACAATGAACGATATTTTTTAGAAAAAGTAAAAGAATTTCAGGCTGCCCTATTGGCTAATGATGCAAAACTCCTTGAGCATACAGAAGAGCTTAGTGCAACAGAAAATTTTGCGGAATACAAGGTAATAATTGAACCGGTTATTGAAAATGGGGCAGCGGGATATATTTTTGCAATGACCTCCCTTCAGCCGGTAGATGAAGCAATATCGGTTATACGGCAATTTTATCCTTACTATTTTGGATTTACTTTTTTGTGTATTATATTTTTGGCATTTATTTTTATGAGGTGGCTGGCGAAACCTCTGTTATCCATCAATCATATAACAGGGAAAATAGCAAGCATGGATTTTTCAGAAAAGCTGCCGGTTCGTTCAGAGGATGAAATTGGCCAGTTATCCCAAAATATCAATTACCTGTCGAGTCAGATGGAAACATATATTGACCAGCTTAAACAGGATCTCGATAAAGAGAAGCAACTGGAAAATACCCGGAAGGAATTTATTTCAGGAGTATCTCATGAGCTGAAGACTCCTCTTGCAGTTATGAAAAGCTGTCTATCTATTTTAAAAGACGGAATTGCAGCCGAAAAAAAGGAACATTACTTTCAGGCGATGGAAGGCGAAATACAGCGGATGGATTTGCTGGTCGTAAATATGTTGGATCTGGCTAAGTTTGAATCCGGCACCTATAAGCCTGAAATGGCTCCTTTTGAAATAGATAAAGTGATTGCCGAAGTATGCAGTTCGCTGGATGAGCAGATACATGAGAAAAATCTTTCTCTAACATTAAGACTTTGTTCCCAAACGGTAATTGGGCATAAAGGGCTAATCAGCCGTGTTGTTACTAATTTTCTGAGTAATGCAATCAGGCATACAAAAAATGGACATGAAATCGTAGTTGCCGTAAGATGCAATGAACAGACAGCCGAAATCAGCGTAGAAAATCAAGGTAACCCTATATCAGAAGAGGATGCGAAAAAGATATGGAATCAATTCTACCGTGTCGAGGAGAGGACATCAAAAGCCGGTACAGGTCTTGGACTTTCCATTTCCAAGGAAATACTTGAGCTTCACCATTCAATTTATGGTGTGGAAAATACGAAAGATGGCGTCCGTTTTTTCTTTTCACTGCCGGTACAACAACCATAAAGCACTGTCTGTATTTTTGATATTTTATCATAAAAAGCTGTGAAGGATGCTTCACGGCTTTTGTTGTGCGGAAAATTAAAATAAAAATAGTATCTGATTTTTATCTTATCTGCACTTGTTCTGCATTTTGCTGCTGTAATATCTGTGTATTAAATAAAGAAAGAGGTATTTTATGAAAAAAATAATGATTAGTTTCATGATAGGTATTCTTGTGACTGGTATGACTGCCTGCGTGGATATAAATGACGAGAAAGATGTTACAGCTGATTTTAAAAACAGTGTCTTCGTCGGAGATTCCATTACCGAGGGCTTTGCTGTTAATGAAATCCTTCCTCAGGAATGGGTAATAGCAGGGGCGGGAGCTACTGCCGGCTTTACCTATGACGATGTTGATGCCTTGGTTGAAAAGAATCCGGACAACGTCTTTATCATGCTAGGATCGGACGACCTGCTCATGCCTGTGGATGACCCTAAAGAATTGTTCAGGAAGGATTTAACAAAACTGATTAACAAGATAAAAGGGGATTTGCCCAATTGCAAAATATATATCCAATCTATAACTCCCGTAACACAGGAGGCGATAAAACAAGAACCCCGCTATGAAAGAATAGAGGAATATAACGAGCTTTTGAAGGAACTGTCGGGTAATTTAACAGTTAATTATGCTGACATAGGGTCATTGGCAGAGAAAACCCCCGGTTTGTTTGCCGAAGATGGCATTCATTTTAAGAAAGAGTTTTATCAGCTGTGGCTGGATAAGCTTTCTGAAATGTTATAGCGGAGGGGCGTATGGTTTTCAGCAGTCTGTTTTTTACATTTGCTTTTTTGCCGGTCATAGCAATTTTATATTATTTGTCAGGAAAGAATTTGAAAAATATTGTCATGCTTGCTGCAAGCCTGTTTTTCTATGCATGGGGAGAACCGGTCTATGTGTTATTGATGTGCGGTTCCATAATGATTAATTACTGTATAGGAACTCTCTTTGGAAGAGATGACACCGGCAGGCGGAAAAAGAAGATTTTTCTATTAATAAGCCTGGTTTTCAATTTAGGCTTCCTTATCTTTTTTAAATACTTCGGCATGATCATAAGTACAATATCATCGATCGGAAGTTGGAATTTTAATGCGGGAACACCTGTGCTTCCCGTAGGAATTTCGTTTTACACCTTTCAGATACTGTCTTATGCGATTGATGTTTACAGGAAAAAAATAAAGCCGCAGAAGAGCCTGACTCTTTTTGCCCTTTACATTTCTATGTTCCCGCAGCTGGTGGCAGGACCTATTGTGAACTATGCCGACATTGAATCACAGATGGTTGACAGGAGACACTCAATCAAAAAATTTTGCTCCGGGGTACGGCGCTTCCTGTGCGGTCTGGCAAAAAAGGTGCTTCTTGCAAATAATATAGGTTCACTGTGGGTTGAAGTAAAAGCCATGCCATATACAGAAATTTCAGTGTTCATGGCATGGGCGGGGATTATTGCTTTCACATTGCAGATTTATTTCGATTTCAGTGGTTATTCGGATATGGCTATCGGATTGGGAAAAATGTTTGGATTCCGTTTCAGGGAAAACTTCCGGTATCCATATACTTCTCTAAGTGTCTCGGAATTTTGGCGGAGGTGGCACATCTCCCTCGGATCATGGTTTAAGGAATATGTATATATTCCTCTTGGCGGGAGCCGTTCCGGTAAGATGAAACTGGTACGGAATATGGTCATCATATGGTTTCTTACAGGGTTGTGGCATGGCGCAAGCTGGAATTTTGTTTTGTGGGGGCTTTATTTTGGAGCTTTAATATTAATTGAAAAAATGTTCTTGCAGAAAAGCATGGCAAGATGGCCAAAGGCTGTCCGCCACATATACTTATTGCTATCTGTTATTATAGGTTGGGTGATTTTTGAATTTACCAATCTGACGGATATGGCGAGTTTTCTGCGGATAATGTTTGGAGCCGGGGGCAATGTGGCTTTCGATAACCAAGTAATTGCAAAGCTAAATATTTATGCATACCTTTATATTGCTTGCATGATTGCCGCTTCACCTTGGCCGAAGAAACTGGCATTATTATTTAAACGGAGCTATTTCAATATTTACAGAGCAGCAGCAAATGTGTACTATTGTGTACTGATGTTTTTTTCAACAGCCTATATGGTTGGTTCAACCTACAACCCTTTTATATATTTCCGGTTCTAACATGGAGGATTGATATGCGGATAAATAACCAAAAAAGCTCTTCCATTATACAGAATATAGCATGTATGCTTCCGGCTGTATTTATACTTGCTATGCTTGTATTTCATCTGGCCCTGCCGGATAAGACATTTTCGAAAGAGGAGAAGCGTTACTTGACACAATGGCCTGCTTTTCATATTGAAAAAGTATTAGATGGCAGTTATGAGACTAAATTTGAAGCATATTTTTCTGATCAGTTCCCTTTCCGAAATTTTTGGGTTAATATTCAGGAAGGTTTAAATTAGATTTTATTTAAAAAATGATTTATATTACTTCACTGAGGGCAGTAACTCTGCCAACGGCTGACTCAACTTGGGCGATAAATGTTTGTCTCATGGAGCAGTAAGTTTTTAATCTGCAGTTTTAAAAGATATTCCACGCCAAGATCCCACCAGTTTCAGAGGCATCTTTTTTGTATCCTCAAGGCGCGTGGAGCGTGTAGTTCTGATTACGAATAGTGGTTTGAAGGGCAAATGAACAAGTTGACCATTATATGTAGTGATTTTGGAACGGTAAAATTGGGACAAGAAGCACATTTCTTGTCCCAATTCTTTGATTAGTTGCTTGGATTCCAATCCTGGCCATAGTGGTTCAGACACGCACCTGTTCGCCACATAATACGCGACGTTAATTCTCTGAACCTCCACCCGTCGGCAGTACGTACTGCTACCCCTCGAAAACACCTCCGCAACGAAATGCGTTTGTTTATAGATTGATATCGTCCGCATGCCATGCTATTTTGAGATCATTTTCTGTAAAGCATGTTTTTGTGTCCCATCAGCGAGCGGCTGCATCTTTTTCAGAGATAGCTTTTTTTCTTCCGTAAGGCTATTGAGGAAAGCTCTTAACTTTTCGACCAGCTCTGGTGTCAAATAATTACCTTCATTCATTCGAATCAACTCCATTATTTTTAATAATTGGTCTGCACTTATATTTTGGTTAAATGACAGTAGTGTCTGTAGTTGTTCAAGCTCATGGCGCAGTTTTTCCTTTAACTTTATCTGTTCATTTATGATTTCAAGTTGAGCTTGAATTACGAGCATAGGATTATAATTAGGATTTTTAATAAAATTATAGATTTCCTCTAATGAAAGTCCCAATTGTTTTAGAGATAATATCTGCTGAAGTTTTGATACATCAGCCTTTGTGTAAAGCCTATGACCAGCTTCGGTAAATTCAGAGGGCACTAACAGACCTATTTGGTGGTAATGGTGCAGTGTTCTTACTGTTATTCCACACTGGCTTGCAAGCTCACCAATTTTCCAAGAGGTTTTTGACATCTTTTCACCTCGTTTCATACGATTTATTTGTCGACAAGTAAATTATATAACCTGACGTTACGTCGGTTGCAATAGGTTTTTTAATTATTTTGCCTTACTGATAAACATTGATACATATGAAAGCCAAAGGTATTGACAATGTGACTGCGTGGTCGTACAATAAACTTATGATATGACCACGTGGTCGCATACCGAGAAGTAAATTTCTTTATAAATAATATAACTGCCTATTTACTAAAGGAGGACGAAATTTATGCCCAAAAGTACTTTTTATAATTTGAGTGATGAAAAAAAAGGCCGAATATTCGACGCTGCCTTGCAGGAGTTCTCAATCCGGACTTTCAGCCAAGCATCCCTTAATCAGATCATCAAGAATGCAGGTATACCTAAGGGTAGTTTCTATCAATATTTTGATAATAAAGAAGACCTCTATCTCTATATGATAGAAGAAGTTTCAAAAGAGAAGACAGAAATACTCAGCCATATAAAAGGAATGGATCCGGATGCAGACGTTTTTGAAGTTATTAAGCTTAGAACCAGAGAATTCCTTGAACGAGGAGAAGTAAAACCGGGATATGTCGAGGCAGCGATGCTGATGGAGATAGATAACAGTGAATTTATTAAGAAAATCCGTAAAACATCCACTGACAGATATGTAAAAATGCTTGAGAGTGATAAAGAGCGCGGCCTCATCAAACCTGAAGTTGATTCTGAACTTGTTATAAATATGATTTCCACATTCAATTTAAATGAGTATTTCAGGAACGGGTCAGATAAGGAAAGGTATTTAAAGAACCTAGATGATGCTATCAAAATTATCAAGGAAGGAATTGCAGTGTCTAAGGATTGACAGATATGATTACCTGGCCGGTTTGACATTAAAAATAAATAGAAAGGGGAATATGTATGAATCCATATGTACTCAGGTTTAGGGAAATCGATAAAACCAAGCTTGCGCTGGTCGGGGGCAAAGGCGCCAACCTGGGGGAATTATCCGTACTAAATGGAATACAAGTACCAGAGGGCTTTTGCGTTACTACGGTCGCGTATAAAGAAATTATTGGGAATAACGAGGAGCTTAATTCACTGCTGGATCGGTTGTCTCTTCTAAAAGTAGACAATAGGGAAGGTATTGGTGAAATCAGCGCAAAAATCCGGAAGGTCATCGAAGGAATCGCTATTCCGAAAGACATCGATAATGAGATTATCCGTCAGCTTGAACAGCTTGGTGAAAAAAATGCCTATGCGGTACGTTCCAGCGCTACAGCGGAGGACCTTCCGACAGCCTCCTTTGCAGGACAGCAGGATACATATCTGAACATCATCGGAAAGGAAGCTATCTTGAGACACATCAGCAAGTGCTGGGCATCGCTGTTTACCGACCGTGCTGTGACCTACCGCATTCAGAATGGCTTCGATCACCGTAAGGTTCAGCTGTCTGTGGTCATCCAGCGGATGGTATTCCCGGAGGCTTCGGGGATCATGTTCACTGCCGACCCCATCACGGGAAGCAGGAGGGTTACATCCATCGATGCAAGCTTTGGGCTGGGTGAAGCTCTGGTCTCCGGCCTGGTAAACGCAGATAACTATAAGGTACGTGCTGACAGAATCTTTGATAGGAAGATATCCACTAAGAAGCTGGCTATCTATGCCTTAAAAGAAGGAGGAACAGAGGAGAGGAAGATCGAAGCCGAACATCAGAATATGCAGACGCTGACAGACGAACAGATATTACAGCTTGAGTGCATGGGCAGGACGATTGAGGCCTATTTCGGTCGTCCCCAGGATATCGAATGGTGTCTTGCCAGTGGACATTCCTCTGACCCGGAAGCCGGCCAGTTAGATGAGGTGTGTCCCCTTAACTTTTATGTCGTCCAGAGTCGTCCCATCACCACCCTATACCCCATACCGGACGTGCAGGATGGGAAAAACCATGTGTATATGTCTTTCAATCATCAGCAAATGATGACTGACGCCATGAAACCATTGGGGTTATCTTATTTTCAGCTAGGGTTTGGAGAAACTTCATTTACTAATATCGGCGGAAGATTGTACTTCGATTTGGCACACGATTTGGCTTCCCCCATGGGACGAAAAATAATACTCGCTACATTGGGTAAAATCGATCCTCTAGTGCTTAACCCGGTCAAGGATTTGATAAAACGGAAAGACTTTATAGAATCATTGGCACGCGATGGCAAAGGATTCTCCAGTTTGAGTAAAGGGTATTTTTCATTAGGGCTGCTCGTTCAGATTATAAAGATGCTCCGTAACAACGACGCGTCCGTCGTTCAGACTCTGATGTCCCGGAACGAGGAGTCTAACAGAGATCTGCAGCAAAAGATAGCAAAATTGTCCGGCGACGAACTGTTTGACTTTATTATAGAAGAGCAAAAGCAATTGAAAAAAGCAATGTATGATCCGCAAAGCATGGGAGTGGTTTACGCCGGAACATTAGCGTCTAGCTGGATCAATAAGAACATGGAAAAGTGGCTGGGCGAAAAAAACGCTGCAGATTCGCTTTCCAAATCGGTAGTCAACAACGTCACCTCCGAAATGGGGCTGGAACTGTTGGATGTGGCGGATGTCGTCCGGAAATATCCGTCGGTGATGGAGTATTTTAAGAATGCCAATGACGAAACTTTTTTTGAGGACCTGGCCAAGTTGGAAGGCGGCAATGCCGTCGGAAAATCCATACGGGTGTATCTTGGAAAATACGGCATGCGCTGCCCCGGTGAGATCGATATCACCAGGCCCCGATTCAGCGAACAGCCGACCGCCCTCGTTCCCATGATTCTCAGCAACATCAAAAACTTTGAGCCTGGTG
Organism: Oxobacter pfennigii; assembly: GCF_001317355.1. Taxonomy (NCBI): domain Bacteria; kingdom Bacillati; phylum Bacillota; class Clostridia; order Eubacteriales; family Clostridiaceae; genus Oxobacter; species Oxobacter pfennigii. The sequence continues at coordinate 484,391 of NZ_LKET01000032.1, read as the reverse complement.
CTCATAACGCTAGAACCGAACAGGGCCGGCTGGAAGCAAAACAGAAGGAACGGGATATCTTAAAGCGTTTAGAACAGTTGCCCGGCGGAAAACAAAAAGCCAAAAAGGCCAGAGAGAAGATCAGCGTTTTGCGCAATTTTGCCGGCTATCGAGAATACCCGAAATATATCATGGTCGGATATTACTGGATTATCAAGCAGGCCCTGCTGAAGGAGGCCGTTAAACTCGTGCAAAAGGGAGTTATCCGGGAGAAGGAGGATATCTATTATCTGTCTTTTGAGGAACTCCGGGAAGCCGTTCGTACAAACCGGCTGGATTACAGCATCATAAGGTCGCGAAAAGAGGAATACGAAACCTATGCGAAATTGACACCTCCTCGTATCATGACCTCTGAAGGCGAGGTTATGTCCGGCGAATACGACACCGGCAACATCCCAAAAGGCGCTTTGGCGGGTGTACCTGCTTCATCGGGAACCTATGAAGGCCGGGCACGGATCGTTTTGAGAATAGAGGATGCCGCCTTAGAGGAAGGCGATATCTTGGTCACAACATTTACCGACCCCAGTTGGACACCGGTTTTTGTATCCATTAAGGGCTTAGTGACGGAAGTGGGCGGAATGATGACCCACGGTTCCGTAGTTGCCAGAGAATACGGCCTGCCTGCGGTCGTGGGCGTGGAAAACGCTACCAAGCTGATTAAAGACGGCCAAAGAATTCGTTTAAATGGTTCTGAAGGGTATGTAGAAATACTATAGGCGCCGAGACGATATCTTAAAATCTCGGAAGAAAGGATGGAACAAATGATTGAACAAATGAAAGCTGACATCGCTGCTTTCAAGAAACAACTGAAGGACAAAGGAATGAAAGGATTGGTAATAGACCTTGATGAGACACTTTCATGGACAATCTATTATATGGCCGGCGAACTTGCAAAACTCTATGGAAATCCCCAGAATCTATCAGTAGAAGAATTATGTGAAAGAATGATTGCTCATGATGTTCCTTTTTGGAATATTGAAGAAATTCGAAAGTGGGGGCTACAAGCCCTGGAATCGGAAGCAATGGCGGAAGCATATCCGATTATTGAAGGCGCCGATAAAGCGGTTGAGAAAATAAATCATGTTATCCCTGTTGTAGGTTACCTTACTTTAAGGCAGACGTCAATCAGAAATGCTACAAAGAGATGGCTGAAGAAACATGCTTTTCCTGATGAACCGGTGATAACAAGGCCTAACAATTTAAAGCTTGAAGAAGGAATGAAATGGAAGGCAGATACATTAGCTTATCTCTATCCCCAAGTAATCGGTTTGATTGATGATACCCTTGATATTTTCAACTATTTACCAAGCAGTTATAAGGGAACCATTTTTCTGTATGGTCAGACAGATTACCCCAAAAGCGAGTTGAACATTATTCCCTGTAAAACTTGGGATGACGTTTACAAGAAAGTGGTAGGACACAAGGCCTCGCTTCAGCGAGCAGCAGGAAACCCTACTTAGAACTGGCATGGGAGGCATAATATTTTAGAGCGCAAGAAAGGACTGAGCTAATTTGGAGAAAAACCAGTTTACCATGAATATACCCAATGCGGAGAGCGTGAACCTGGAAAGTTTGGTGGAGTATCAAAGCGGACAGCTGGTTAGCCTAATCATTGCCCAATTACCCAACATCAACGTTATATTGTTTGCTATAGCCCAAGGGGCCCAGGGGGAAGCGGGTAACGCTCACAGCGCGACCGGAGACGCCCTGTTACAGATCTTGGACGGGACCGCAGAGATCACTATCGGTGAGAAAACCTTCTCTGTCAAAAAAGGGGAATCTGTGGTCATGCCAGCCAATGTACCGCATGCTTTGGAAGCAAAAGAACAGTTTAAGATGCTGCTGACCTACCTTTATTAAGTAATGAGAAACCCGGATAAATGGTTCATACCAATCCGGGTTTTCGTCACTCTGGATCTGGACAAAAAATATAACCTAAGTTTCTCACTGTTTTAATATATCGGGGCTTACTGCTATCTAGTTCTAACTTCTTTCGCAAATTGCTTATATGCACGGTAATCGTGCGAGTATCGCCATAGCTTGGTCTATGCCAGATATATTGATAGATTTCCTCCATGTCCAAAATTGTATTTGGATTATTCATCATGTAGTATAGTATTTCATACTCCGTAGGTGACAGGTAATGGCGCTGTCCATTGGCATCAATTGTATGTTCGTGTGTATCCAATATAAAATCTTCAACGCAGAGCAATCGTTCCCCCCGCGGCCTGCTCTGGTCAGTCCGGCGCAGATTAGCCTCTATATGGGCGATTAACAACTTATAGCTAAAAGGCTTAACAATATAGTCATCGCCACCCATTTTAAGTGCATGTATGATATTATCTTCGTCCGCAAGGCAGCTAATAAAAATGATAGGACAATAGATAGCTCTTCGCAATTGAGCACAAAGATTGATCCCATCCATACCTGGGAGCATGATATCGCAAAGAATAATATTGAAGATTTCCGTATCCACAAGCTGAAGTGCATCTTCGGCTGAGTGGGCGACAGTGACTTTATATTTATTTTCTTGTTCTAAGTAAAATTTGATAATTTCTTGCAAATCTAAATCATCTTCAATTAAAAGAATATTAATCATTGGATAACTCCTCGCAATACAGCCTTTATCACATCACCGGAATTTAGTGTATAATATTTCTATGGAAAAGTAAAGGGGAGTCTCTTATGAAGAAAAAGTATTGGGGTGGCATTCTGGTATTAATACTGCTCTGCCCGTTATCCATCTGGATTTTAGCGCAAATAAACAGCAATATGCCTGCTGTAATCGCCCATCAAGGCGTGGCCTATGTAGACGATTCAGTTATGTCTCAAGGCCTATCCATGCTAGGCGGACAGTGGGAACAATTTAATGGAGTACAGGATCCACAGGAGTTGGAAAGCTTTCAGCCTTTCTATGGTAAGCCGCTGCAGTACGCCGGAAGGCTAGCAGATACAACATTAAGGATAAGTATTACTATAGATACTAAAGAGCCACTTTATCTTTTATTTCCCCTGCCAGATGGCATGGATTTATATCTGAATGGTGTGGAAATGTATCCGGAAGGTATAACAACTCAGGATATGATACCGCTCCCCAATGGGCAGACCGAGCTTATTTTAAGCTACGAAGAAGGCAATAATTATCCCAGGTGGGATTTTCATGGCCCGCTCATTGGCACAGGTGCGCAGCTGGAACGGTTAATCCGTATTTGGATGGCCATGGATCTTTTTGCTATCGGCTTTTATTTGTGCCTGCTGATACACGTTATTGTTCTTTATCTCCAAAAACGAAGCGAAAAATACTTGCTTTCCATATCGGCCATGACAATCTGTCTATTAATCCACAACTTTTTCTCCAGTCGATTTTCCTCACTTAGTTATATATTTAACTTAGATATAAGCCGTCCTATCATTAGTTATTTGTTCTTGCCTCTCGAGCGACTGTTATATTTTGAGACATGCTGTCAACTGATTCCGAACATTCTTTCTAGAAAAGCACATAAGTCCATACGCTTTTTGTTGACTGGATATATATTTTTTTACGTTGCAGCTCAGATTTTTGTTTCATTTAAATTCCTTGGCGTTGTCACAGAGGCTCTGTCTATGATGATTTTCGGGGCACAAGGATGGCTGCTGTTCCAGGGATTTGGGAATAAGGTACGGGGGGCAGGTACGATTTTAACAGGCTATATACTGTACTTCTCAATAAGCATTATCTTCTTTCAAGGTATACGATATGGCATATTACCATTCGGCTCTGCAGACATTTTTGCCCACCCTCGTCAATATAGCGTTATGATATACTTATTAACCATATCAATCGTTATTCATGATCTTTTTGCATTAAAATTTAAAGAAGCAGAAGAGCTAACCGTCACGCTTAAACAATTTAATAACAACCTGGAAACTATGGTAGACGAAAAAACCCAGGAAATCCAAACATCCAATGAGAAACTAACGATAGCTTATCAAAAGCTAACCGATATGGATAAGAAAAAAGTCATTCTACTGGCAAATGTGTTCCATAACCTCAGGAGTCCTATTTCTGTATTAATAGGATTTTTAGACATGATGGAAGCCGCTTTGAAAAAAGATGCGGATAAAGCAGCAGAATTTATACCACGGATGCGGCAAAAATGCGAATACCTCGGCCGCCTCTCCGAGGAATTATTCTTGATTTCCAGATTGGAAGATGATAAGGTCGATTTTAATAAAAAATCTGAAGATCTCTCCATCGTTGTAGGCCAAACCATTAATAGCTTCCGAAATGCAATCGACAATATGAAAATCAATTTGACTTATACAAGCAAACCAGCCTTCTGCCATATAGATGTTTTCCGAATGCAGCAAGTGGTGGAAAATCTATTGGATAACGCGGTGAGGTATTGTAATCATGGAGGAGATATAACAATTTCAGTATCTCAGCCGGGGCAGCATGTTATTTTTTCTATTGCCAACACAGGCAAAGGAATAAACGAAGAAGAACAGAAACACATTTTTGAGAGGTATTATATGAATCGAATCGCCAATCAAAATCAGGGTTCGACTGGCCTTGGTTTATATTTATCGAACGAAATAGTATTGCGTCATCAAGGTGCTCTAACTGTAAAAAGTGTCCCAAACGAGCTTACAACCTTCACTGTTACTTTACCGGCAATCAACAGCCAGGCTTATTTGTCCGAAAAGCATATCATACCTCCTTCGTCCTGCATGCATTAAAAATGATTTAGTACTTGATAACTATACAAAGTATCCAATTAAGGGAGAGCAGCCGTGCTGCCGGCAAAGTCACATGCCGGCAGTTTTTTATACTTTAAAAGTTAAGGCCAAAGATAAGCAGAGATAAAAAGTAACCTTTGGGCTATCTTTGAAAACAAATTGAAATTTATGAATTATAATAATATTGTAAAATATTTAACAAACAATAATTGAGGAGGTTGTATTAATGAAGAAAATGAGGTTGTTTATTTTGGCAATCGTACTGATGGCAATATGCCTTGGAATTGCCGGTTGCTCGCAAGGAACAGCGCCTGCACCATCAGACAAGCCTACATCAACAGAGGCAAAAACGGTAGACAAGTATGCATACCACACTCACAACAACGGCTATTATACAGTTGAAGGGAAAGTAACTCTCCAAGGCGATAAAATTGTTGCTGCCCAGATTGATGAACTCAATTCCCCGATTTCCTGGGGGCAATTCAGTCAGAATAAAATCACCGATCAAGAGAAGGCTGCCCTGGGTGATGAGAACATTTTGACAGGATTGGCTCAACTCCATGGTGATCCTGCGGAAAACCAATTTGCTAAATACATCCAGGTGGGTGATGTGGTATTCACGGCAGTGTTAAAACCGGACGGTTTTGTCACTTATTCCGCAGAAGGAATAGACGATATAGTCAAATATTTTGATACCGATGAAGCGAATATAGGCTGGTATTTTGAGCAGATGCGGGCCGGAAACTATTGGATTCTGAAAAAATCCGGCGATAGCTTTGAGAAGGTTGACATAAGCAGATTTACGACCAAGGCGAATGGCAAGGATCCTCTGGCTAAGGGAGAAAGTCAGTCCAAGCGGTTATGTCAACACTGGGATAACTGGATGCCCAACATTAAAAAGACCGAAGATTTCTTCCTCAAGCACGGTGTCATAGAGGGCGAGATCAAACAGACAAGTGATGGCGCCTGGGCCGTTGCCGACACGGTATCGGGCGCAACGGCTACTGAGTTCCCGAATTACCTCGGCATATTGTATGATGCATACAAGAAATAGCTAAATTATAAGTCAATTGCAAATTAGGAATGCCCCCGGGGCATTCCTAATTTAGGTTTTACGCGTAGAGAGTTAAATAAAATATGAAAGATAAGAAAGCGGCCCAATCAAGGATGCTTGCTTAGACAGAAAATGTAATTAAATCCAGCGCTTGCTTTAGGTCTGCGATAATATCTTCGGCATTTTCGAGGCCTACAGCAAGCCTTATTAGGCCGTCGGTTATTCCGCTTGCCAGCCTCTCTTCCTTTGTATAAGGCGAATGGGTCATTGATGCCGGATGCTGGATGAGGGTTTCCGCATCTCCAAGGCTGACTGCCAGCGTGCATAATTTAACGCTGTTCATTATCTTTTTACCTTCTTCTACCCCGCCTCTTACTTCAAATGCAATAACGGCTCCCGGCAAGCTCATTTGTTTTTTTGCCAATTCATATTGCGGGAAGCTTTCAAGGCCGGGATAATATACTCTCTCGACTGCCGGATGGGATTCCAGGAATTTGGCGACTTCCATGGCATTTTTACAGTGTTTTTCCATCCTTATATCCAGTGTTTTAAGGCCTCTTATCATCAAATACGCGTCAAAGGGGCTAAGGCAGGAACCTGTCATGTCCTTTATTCCAAAGAGCCTTACCAGTTTTATATATTCCGCCGAGCCCACTACAAATCCGGATATAACGTCACCATGTCCGTTTAAAAATTTGGTGCCTGAATGTACCACCACATCGGCACCGAGCTCCAGCGGCCTTTGGGTATATGGAGTGCAGAAAGTATTGTCTACTAAAACCATGCAGCCTTCTTTTTCATGGGCAATTTTCGATACTGCTTCTATATCGGTAATTTGAAGAGTGGGATTGTCCGGTGTCTCTAAGTATACTATTTTTGTGTTGCTCTTCATGGCCTTTCGTACATTTTCAGGGTCCGTAATGTCTACGAATGTCACTTCTACACCGTATCTGGTCAATCCATGGTTCAAATATGCAAATGTACAGCCATAAAGCGTCTTTGCAGCCACCACATGATCTCCCGTCTTCAAAATCGTCCAGAATGCCGACGATATTGCACCCATCCCCGATGCGGTTGCTACTGCCGATTCTGCGCCCTCGAGTATAGCTATCTTTTCTTCAAGTACGGCATTTGTGGGATTTCCCACCCTTGTGTATATATATCCATCCTCTTCAAGGGCAAATCTTCTGGCTCCCTGAGCAGCAGAATCAAATATAAAAGTTGATGTCTGATGAATAGGCGTTGAAAGCGCCCCATATTGATCTTTCTTTTTTCCGCCATGTATGGCCTTTGTTGCAAAACCCATGTTTTTTAGTTGCTCCTTATTCATCCCATTTCCTCCTCAAATTATTAATACTATATAATTTAAAAGTAATTCGAAACGTAATCTTATTAATAATATTTGCAATAAATATGCCAAAAATGTTAAAGACAGCCGATAATTTTAAAAACAGCAAAGGTTAAAATATCCGTATGTATATAAAAAAGACAAGCTTTCCTTGTCTTTTCAATACATATAAATATTTTCTTTATTTTATAAAAATAAGAATTTAAGATACAAGTCGATGCTAACCATATCAATTTTATCTTTTGAGTATGATCTTTCTATAGCATACTTTGAATGGATGTAAAAATTCTGAACCATTATTCGTAAAATGGTGTAACGAATCCTTACCGATGGAAATTATTCTTTCCAGTTTATATCGTACTTTTTAATCTTATTTACTATTGTGGTATGAGAAACCCCCAGAAGCTTTGCCGCCTTTCTGATACTTGTGGTCTCATTCAGCGCTCTTATTATGGCTTCCTTTTCACTCTTTTCAACTATCTCAGAAAGCTTCAAGCTGTTTTCAGGTTTTATATCATTTAATATTTCCTTATGCATGTCTTCAAAATTTAAAATCAGGCAGCCGGTATTCAAAGTATTTCCCTGGCATAGATTCATGGACCTCTCAATTACATTTTGAAGCTCCCTGACGTTCCCCGGCCAATCATATTCCATGAGCTTGTTTGTAAAGTCAAGGTCAGCTCCCTTTATTTTTTTGTTGGTCCTTTTATTCAGCCTATCTATGAAAAATCTTACAAGAAGAGGAATATCTTCAACTCTTTCCCTGAGGGGGGGGATATAAATGGGTATTACGTTTAACCTGTAATATAAATCCTCACGGAATGCCTGGTCCTTTATCATCTTCTCCAGATTTCTGTTTGTTGCGGCAATAATCCTTACATCCACTTTTTCTTCTTTGTTGCTACCTATTTTCCTTATGACGCCTTCCTGGAGGACCCTCAAGAGTTTGGCTTGCAGTGCCAGTGAAAGCTCGCCTATTTCATCCAGAAACAAAGTACCATTGTTTGCTTCCTTAAATAATCCTTCCCTGCCATTGCTCGAAGCCCCCGTAAAGCTTCCTTTTTCATATCCGAAGAGCTCGCTTTCCAGAAGATTTTCAGGGAGTGCTGCGCAGTTTATAGTGATAAATCTGTTGTTTTTTCTATTGCTGAGATTTTGCAAAGCTTTCGCAAACAATTCTTTGCCGGTGCCGCTTTCTCCGCGGAAGAGCACTGTAGAATCACTTTTAGCAACGGCATTTACAACCTTTTTTACTCTGTCAATCAAATCACTGTTTCCGATAATATCCTTAAATGCAGTTTCCTCAACGGAGGAAACTGCCGCTACAAGCTCTATGGCTTTGCCGATGTCCTTTATAGATGCAACTGCACCTAAAATCCTGTTCTTATCATCTTTCACCGCTCTTCCTGTGGTCAGGTAATGGCTTTCTCCTCTTTCGTTTTTAACTCTGTATTCAATATTGTCATATTCTCTGCCATTTTTTATAAGGCCTGCCACAGGGGCATTTTCACCTGTGAGCTTCCTTATATCGGTTCCTATCACCTCATCCTTTTTATAGTGGAATACATTTTCGCAATAGCTGTTGAATATTTCTATACTAAAATTTTTATCGACTGCAATTATGCCCTCATCAACAGAATCCATTATTGCATGAAGCCTTCTTTCGCTTTGTTCATGAGGCAAAAGCTCCATATCATTAATTCTTTCTATATCCTCAATCTCATAGAGCTTTGTTTTTAATGATTCTTTTTTTTCTTCTTCTATAGACTCCATTTTAATACATGCCCTTTTGGGGAACACTTCCACGGAAATAAGGTTTATATTGAACTTGTAAATGGTGCTCAATATCTCTGCAGTTATCCCCACTCTATCCTTGGCGATGACTTCTACCCTAACATAATCTTCCATTCAAATCACCTGCAAATTCATACTGTGACATAAGCCAGCAATTTATGTAAAAAACTGCCTACAATAATTTTAGCGTTAATATCTGACGTAGTCAAAAGAAGAAATAAGAAGTCCCAAGAGCAATGAAGAAATAAATACCCGGCTGCATAATTACATCGCCGCAAGATGAAGAGTAGATTTTCAGAATTTGAAGATCATATAAAAAGCACCTGGCTTTATACAATAAAAAAAGATGTAAATACTATTGTAGAAGGGGCTTATAATAATTTGATTAGGTGCAGTGATTGATGTTTAACATGATTAATAGCCGCTAAGCCTAAGAAAAGGGTGATAACTTGAAGAGAAATAGAAAAATAGCTTTAATTCCAATTATAATCACAGCAATTGCCGGGGTAATATTATATTATCTTGCCTTGCCTGCCTTAAGTTTTAAATCAGCCGGGTTTTGGTGGTATGTAATTATACTGCTTTCGTTATTTGAAGCATTGTTAATCATAGCCGGTATTTCAGGCTTCGATAATAATAAAACTATTGTGACTGCAGGAGGCTTTGCTTTAGGTCTATCCTTATTGATTTTTGTCATCATGAGCTTTGCAAGCAGCAGGTTATTTAATTCATCGGATTATGCCAATTTGATGAGGGATAATATAAGAGAGGTTGATTTTTCAACCTATCAGGCAACCTTAGGCAACGTTCCTTTGCTTGACAGGGATTCTGCTATCCAAATTAGCAACAGGGAGCTTGGCAGTCTTATTGATGTAGTATCCCAGTTTGAGCTTGGACAAAATGTGCAGATAACCTTAAAGGGGAAATCAGTGCGCGTATCGCCTTTATACTATGGAAGTTTTTTTAAGTGGAATAATAATAAAAATGCCGGAACGCCGGGATATATAAAAGTAGATATGATGACCCAGGAAGCAGAACTGGTCAGGCTGGAGGAGGGGATAAAATATAGTCCAAGTGAGTTTTTCGGCAGAGACTTGAAAAGATATTTAAGGATAAGGTATCCTTCAGCTGTTTTTAATTGCTATAATTTTGAAATTGATGAGTCAGGAAACCCTTTCTGGATAGTTGCTGTTGAAAAGCATACAATAGGCCTGTTTGGAGGTGTAGATATAGATTATGTTCTCCTGGTTAATGCCGTAACGGGAGAAATCAGTAAATATTCGATTAAAGAGATACCCGATTGGGTAGATAATGTCTACAGTTCAGATTTGATCATTTCGCAATACGATGATTATGGAAGCCTGCAAAACGGATACTGGAACTCAGTATTAGGACAAAAGGGAGTTAAAGTAACAACAGACGGTTACAACTATATTCCACAGAGCAATGACAGCTGGATATATACCGGGGTGACTTCTGCCGGGAGGGATGAAAGCAATATCGGTTTTATACTCTCCAATAAGAGAACGAAGGAAACCATTTATTATCCCATCTCCGGAGCAGAAGAATACTCTGCTATGAGCAGTGCAGAGGGTATGGTTCAACATTTGGGCTATAAGGCAACATTTCCGTTGCTATTGAAGATCGAAGGCCAGCCTACTTATATGATGGCCTTAAAGGATGATGGAGGTTTGGTTAAAATGTATGGGATGGTGAATGTTCAAAAGTATCAAATTGTCGCCACCGGCGACACAATACAAAGCACCCAGCAAAAATACAGGGAGCTTTTAAAAAATAACAGCATGGATGTATCAGAAACCGAAACCGAGCGCATAACCGGAATAATAGAAGCCATCAAGACAGCTGCAATAGATGGGACGACTTACTACTATATCAAGCTGAGATCATATGATGATTATTTCATGTTAAATATAAAAGATAATCAGCTTGCAGTTTTAAAAGAGGTTGGAGATACTATAGCTTTGGATGTTGATAAGGTAAATACTGGAAAAATTAAAAATGCGCTGATGATAGAGTAAGAAGATGGTTTAAACCCCTTGAATTTCATATTATATTACTTCTGAATAGGTATCATCAGTTCGAAAAAACGGTGATATTTTCCGCTTTCATGGGTACGTACCAACAATTCCCCAAGAATGTCGCCGGAGATTTTGTAACCTTTACTCTCCGTATATGATATGGCCGGCTCCAATAGCTGCACAGATAATTCACCCTTTTCTCCGGCATTAACAATCGTAGTAATATATACCTGTTCCGGTAGAATTTTTACATATTCATTTATTGCTAATTTAAATATTTCTGCATATTTTTTTTCTATTGTGAGTGACCATTTCTCACGATTCAAATAATTATAAAAGTCATGGATTGAGGTATGTTTACAAGCAGTAACAAATGGATAGTATTGAAGCCATTGCGAGAATAGGGGGTTGGACAAATCAAAGTCATTATAACTATCGCCATCGCTTTCCACGCAATAAAGATAGTATCTCTCCGGCAATTTTTGTATCCAATAATTGCCTTGATTAAGCGTGATTGTCTCAAGTTTTTTTATTAACTCTTCTAATTTTTCAGCTAAAAGTGTATCATGGCTAATCTTTTCACGAATCTCAAGATCCTTTTCGTTTATCTTATCAAGGATATACTGCAAGGAACCATTATTAATTACCTGGGCAATTTCTTCTAATGACAGGTTGAAACTCTTATACTTCATGCATTGCATCAGATAAAATATATCCCATGTTTCATAAACTCGATATTTACTATTTTCCAGGCGATATGGGCGTATGATATTTTTTGTCTCATAATAACGGATGGTCTCCACTGGCATATTTAACAATTTTGATACATCACCTATTTTATAACCCATGATTGGACCTCCTTTTAAAGTCTATAGTATATACAGAGTATGCCTTTAAAATCCGGTCATTCGAATATTTGTTGAGATTATTATATATTATGAGATTATGGATGTCCATAAAATACAACGGATAACTATAAAATACAATAAAGCCATCCGAATATGCTTATCAGAGTAATTCTTTAATAATTGCCCTTTCCTGGTGAAAAAGTTTTCGAAGCAAATACTTAGATTTATAAATGCAATTTTCTTAAAAAAGTTTTTTGTTGACCCTGAAGTAATTACAGCATTTACAATATTAGATGTAAATAATTGCTGGATAAATAATTACAGGAAGGGTGAAGAAATATGGTTGTGAAAATCAAAAATTATTACCAATTTGAAGAAACATAATTTGCTCATAATTTAAAAGTTAAAAATAAGATGAATGGAGGTAATAATTTATGTCCGAAAATAGTAGGACAAGCAAATTTCATAAGGCATGGCTGATGATGGCTGTAGGTTGTTTGTGTATGGCTTTGCTGACTATGATGGGCGGAATGGCATCTTTTTTAATACAGCCTATAACTTCGGAGTTAGGATTTCAACGCGGAGCATTTACGCTATATATAGGAATACAGGGTATAATCAGCGGATTTACCATGCCAATATGGGGGAAATATCTTCCTAAGATAGGAATTAAGCCTATGGTAAGTATCAGCAGCGTTGTTTGCGGAATTGCAATGGCTCTCTACAGTCAGTGCACAACGCTTACCGGTTTCTACATAATTGCTGTATTCGTTGGCGGATTTTTGCCTGGTTGCACAATATTACCTGCTTCAGTTGTCGTCAATAATTGGTTTGTAAAAAGGAAAGGATTTGCCTTGGGAATAACAATGGGGTTTGGAAGTATAGCCGCTGCAATTATGAATCCAATCATTGCATCTATTACTCCTACATTAGGGTGGCAAAAGATATATCTGATCCTGGGAACCACCATATTAATTGTAGGAATTTTAATTACCCTATTTATACAGGACCATCCATCCAAAGCCGGCTTAAGTCCATATGGAGCTGAAGAAATCGGCAGTACACAAACTAAGCCACAAGAGGTATTAACAGGAGTTACATATAAAAATGCTATAAAATCAATTCCATTCTGGCTGGTCACTATTGGAATAGTATTAGGCATGATAGGTATAACGGGAGTAAATGCACATATACCTGCATTTTTATCGGGGATAGGCCTAGCAGCTTCTGCAGGATTTCTTATGTCAGTATTTTCATTGTCAGGTTTCGGTGCCAGAATCCTGGTCGGCTCACTAAATGATTATTTTGGAATTCGTGTAGCGACTATTGCAACCCTAACTATAGCTTCTATAGGTTTGGTTATGTTTACGTTTATTAAAGGCTTTCCATTTGCCGCCGCAGCATTGATTGTATTTTCCGTAGGAGTACCTATTAATACGCTCATACCGCCATTAATGGTAACGGAAATATTCGGTAAAAAATACTTCAGTGAAATCTACTCTTTGATTGGCGGTATAAGTAATCTTGCCTTTGGGTTTGCTGCGCCTTTTTATGGTTTCGGATTCGATTTAACCGGAGCATATACCATACCTATGTATTTAGGTGCAGCGATGTGTATCGCAACAATGTTTCTAATGTTAACGGCTGTTAAACTTGGGAGTAAATTGCGCAAATCAGACGAATCACCGGAGCCGTCTGCAAATAGTATTGGCTAAGATATAAATTTCAGAAAGCGTACAAAAGAAACTTGTAATTGTACGGGGTTGGTTGTAACCATCGTTTATGAAAATCATAAAAAGGAGTTGTTTATATGGATATTACAACAAACAGGAGGGTTCGGGAGCAAAGCATCCCAAAATCAGAACTTTTAAAAGAGCGGGAAGAAAATTTACTTAAAACAGTAAGAAGGGAAAAGCATGACTATATTCCCACTTTGGCTCATTCAGGCGCAGCTCTTGTACATTACGCAGGAAAAACACTAAGAGAAGTTCAGGAAGACATAGATAAATGCACGGATGCTTTTTTAAAAGCATTTGACGATCTTTATTGTGATTGTTCCATAGCTCTTAGAGTTAACTACTCGATACACAGCAGAGCTTCTCTTGGAGAAAATACCCAGAATTATCTCGGCCCTGACGGTGTTACCATTGAACATGTACAGAAATCTTTTATGAAGGAAGATGAATATCCTCTGCTTATTAAAGATGCAAACAAATTCGTGAAAGATGTTATGGTAAAGCGCAAGTATCCTTTTCTTTATGTAGGGGATTCAAAAAAAGCAGTGAAAGCAATCCAAACTTTAGTTGATGATAGTATCTACAGCAATATTATTTTAGGTCCTCATATGGCAGCTGCACTTAGAGAAAAATATGCTGTTACAACTATGAATCTGGGCTATCTTTTTCAAAATCCCCTTGATTCGATTTTTGACCATTTTAGAGGTTTTCAGGGCTGCCTTATAGATTTAAGGCGCCGTAAGGGTGAGGTCAAAGAGGCCTGCGATCATCTCTGGCAGACAAATAGCAACCGTTTAGAGAAAATAGATCGCACCTATCCATTTGTAACAAATTGGCCCCACATTCCTACCTATTTAAGCCCAAAGCAATTTGAAGAGCTCTACTGGCCATATACCAAGATGGCTATTGAGAATTGTAAAAAGAGCGGTCAAATTTTCTATTTCAGCGCTGAAGGAAGCTGGCTTAAGTTTATGGATTATTTCAGGGATATTCCAAAAGATAGTGTTATTATACACTGCGATAATGACGATACAATTGAAATGTCCAAAAAAATAGGTGACTGGCAGATAATTGCCGGCGGCTGTAATTTAGCAAGGCTGAGAACGTGTTCAAAGCAGGTAAATATTGATTATGCCAAACGTGTTATTGACGAGTGTGCTCATACAAATGCGTTTATATTTACGGCAGACAGGACATGGGTATGCCCGGGAGATATAAATCAAAATCTCCTTGATGTGTATGAGTATGTATACGAAAACGGAAAATATTAAGAACTATCAACCATGAATTATCAAAAGGAAAACCTATCTGTAACAAAATTTTAGAAAGGGGTGTATGATTGCATGGAAGAAAGAACATTTGATGAACTCATTGAGCTGGTTCGCAGCGATGAATCATGGAAACTTCCTGAAGGATTGGAAGGTTTAAAAGATTCTATGCTAAGCTCCATCCACTGGCAATTATTAACTCAATAAATACAGTGTTTGATTAATGGACAAGGTGTTTATTATACGTGCCATAAAAATAATATATTAGGAGGAAATTGTTTTGGTAGATTTAAAAGTATTAACGGCGTCAGTTGGAGAACTGGACGAAGATAAAGTACTTGAAATATTAAATGGTTTCGTGGCATCAAACCTATCGGAAGAAGAAGCACAAAAGGTTGTGGCAGCCTGCCAGAGCGGTATGTCAGTTGTAGGTGACCTTTATGAAAAAGGCGAATACTTTGTAGGCGATTTGATTTTTGCAGGAGAGCTTTTAACAAGCGCAATCAATGTTTTGAAACCTGTTTTAGGCAGTGACAGCAGTACAAGCATAGGTTCCATAGTACTTGGAACAGTCGCCGGCGATTTGCACGATATAGGAAAAAACATATTCAAGAGCATGGCTGAAGCAGCAGGTTTTGCAGTATATGACCTCGGTATCGATCAGCCGGCAAGTGCATTTGTAGAAAAAATTAAGGAAGTAAAACCTATAGTGGTTGGAATGAGCGGTGTATTGACACTGGCGCTGGAAGCTATGAAAGAAACCGTAGATGCACTGAAAGAAGCAGGTTTAAGAGACAGCGTGAAAGTAATTATAGGAGGAAACCCTGTGACAAAAGAAGCCTGCGAGCAGATAGGCGCAGATGCCTTCACAACTAACGCTGCAGAAGGCGTAAAGATATGCCAGGGCTGGGTTAAATAGCTTGTTAATGTAAAAAAGTCACCATAATAATCATTATATAGATTCCGAATAAAGCTGCTGGTATGTATCGGCAGCTTTATTAATTCACAAGCATATATAGTATAATTTATGATATATATCTAAATATCGTACAATAATACATGTTAATGCTACTTTTCCTTCCTCCCGCCTTTTTTTCCTTTGATTTCCTTTACATTCATATATTCCATGGGACCCTTTCTCAAGACGTATTTAAATGATTGTATTCTGTGCTTTGCTCATCTATTTTATGGTATCAAACTAAGAATATGTAGAATGTTTTGTAAAAAGTAACGAAAATTTTGTATAAATTTTTGTTTTTCTGACGATGAAACATTTTGTAAATGTATATATAATTTTACATGAAATATAAGTTATGGGTTAAATGTAAAAATAAATCTAAGGAGGAGAAACATGGAAAAGAAAAACGTCATGACTAAAGTCGCACTGCTATTTAGCGGAAGTACTTACAACATCAACGTTGTTGTATTTGGAGTTGCGATTGGTGCAATTTCAACAAATTTTAGTGCAACATCAACACAGCTTTCACAGATTACAAACCTTCCGGCCCTCTTCATGATTCCTGCAGTTTTAATCAGTGCTAAACTCGCCGAGAAAT
Source organism: Oxobacter pfennigii (assembly GCF_001317355.1). Lineage (NCBI taxonomy): Bacteria > Bacillati > Bacillota > Clostridia > Eubacteriales > Clostridiaceae > Oxobacter > Oxobacter pfennigii. The sequence goes on along the minus strand of NZ_LKET01000032.1, from coordinate 467,990 downwards.
TCAGTAAGAAAGACATTCTTGTTGTAGCATGGATCCTGTTTATGGCAAGCGGTTTTGTAGCTTCAGCATCAACCTCAATTGAGATGTTGTTAGTTTCAAGAGCTTTTACAGGTTTTGCAATTGGTTTAATATCATCAATCCCCAGAGCAATGATTGCTCAGCTTTATCCTCAGGAAATCGGACAGCTCAATGGTTTTCAGACTTCATGCACAGCAGCAGTCAGCTTTATAAGTTCCCTGGTTGCAGGTGGGCTTGCTGCAATAAGTTGGAAATATCCAATTTACCTCTTCTTCTTGGGTATAGTCTTCCTCGTACTAATTCTAATATTTATTCCGAGAGTACCTGCTGAAAAGAAGGAATATGCTGAAGAAAAGAAAGAAAAGAAGCCATTCGGTGCTATGGTATGGTTAACAGTTCTTTCCGGTACATTTATGTTTATGCTCTTCGTCCCTATTCAAACAAAACTTACCTTGGTTATCCTAAAAGGTGGATTTGGTGATAGTGTTGTAGCAGGATATGCAAGAGCATTCTTAACTATTGGCTCAGTTGTTGGTGGTATTTTCTTTGCTGCACTTGCAAAGAAAAACAAAAAAGCAGTGCTTATCCTTGCGCTGACCCTTGCGACAGTCAGCTACTACTTTTTATCAACAACAGCAAATTTATATGTTCTCTTTGGTTCAATTCTCATATCCGGTATGTCGACGCTCGGTATGACTCTTCCCTGGTTTGGGTCAACAATTGCCCAGTCTGTTGATAGGTCAAGAGTTACAATGTTACTTTCAACATACACCATTTTAAATTATCTTAGCCAGTTCTTAACAACATATATTGTAGCCGGTATGGAAAAAATTGCTGGTAACAGCAATCCGACAACAGCTCTTTTTGGAGTAACCATTTGTTTGCTTATTAGCCTGATTGTAGTTATAGCTATATTTTATATCGTGCCTAAAAAAAGCACAGCAACTACAGGAGTTTCAAATTAAATTTTAATTATTTAGGAGGAATAACTTATGACAAGTATAGCTGAAGAAAGAAAGCAGATATTTACCGATTTGTACAATGGGATTATTCCTAAGAGAGTGCCCATAAGCATCGGTATGGGCACTGAAGTATATGTAGAAAAGGCAGGCCTTCCTGTCGGTAAAACAGCTTGGACACATGAAGGATTGGAACAAGCTGCCGATGATTTCGTTAAGGACTTAAGAGTCGATACATTTCCAGGAGACTCAGTAAGACCTATATCATACTCGGAAATATCAGGCAGCCGGATGTGGAAAATGGGCTCTAACGGATTCATGCAGCATCCTGAATCAGTATTTATTGAACCGGATGATTATGATAAAATTAAAGCAGCCCCATGGGATTATGTCCTTGAGACTTTAATACCTACCATATGTGAAAAGATGGGGGATGACCCTGTTACACGTGCACTTACATTGCATACAGCATTAGCTGCCCGAGGAAATGATGTGGGCGCATTCGGAATGGTAGCTGGAAAGCTTTCAGCAAAGTATGGATTCTTTGCTGTGCCTCCTAATCAGCAGGCTTTCTGTCTTCACCCATTGGATTTTATCGCCAGCAGAGGGAGAGGCTTTACCGGTATTAGTAAAGATATGCGCAGATATCCGGAAAAGGTTTTTGAAGCAGCCGAGTCATTTCTTCCATTGTTTGTGATTAATGCACTTCCGGATGTAATAACACCAATGGGTGCCACAACAATGACATGCCACATGCCGACATTCATGCGTACAAAGGATTTTGAAAAGTATTATTATCCAACAATGTCTAAACTCATTCATGCAACGGCAGAAGCTGGCCAGGCATTCAGTGTGTTCTGTGAAGATAACTGGGACAGGTACATGGATCACCTTCAGGACTTGCCTCAAGGAACAAGATTGCAGTTTGAATATGGCGATCCACAGCTTATAAAGGATAAATTGGGTAAAAAATTCATAATTAATGGACTTTATCCGTCGGTGCTTCTTAAGACAGGTACAAAACAACAGTGCATTGATAAGGCAAAAGAACTTCTTGATGTTATGGCCCCCGGCGGAAATTATATATTTAACTTCGATAAATCACCTACCACTCTAAGCAGCACAAATCCCGAGAATCTTAAGGCGGTCATTGACTATGTTGCCGATAATGGGGCTTATAGCAATGCAGGAGAAAAAACGTGGACTGAAAACCGAGAGGATACAATTCACAAAGTAAAGCACACAATACCAAAGTTTGAATCAAAATACTTTACTGATGCTGAAAAATATCTTAGAAGTTGTTCTTATCCCATTAAGGAACTGGAACCAACAATTGCTAAAATCATTGAGAAGCAAAACATAAAAACCATAAAAGAAATTCTTAGAATGATGTAATAATTTATTACCGATAACATTTCTTAAATATAAAAGTGAATTAAGCCCTTAGGCTTCAAAAATACATTGAAGCCTAAGGCTTACTATAAGAATATAAAAACAAAGTGGGTTATTAAAATGTATGTAGTTAAAATTGATGATGAGCTTACCAAAGAAGAGCATTATGAACTTTCTGAAAAGCTGAATGAGCTTTTGGAGGCTACGTATTCTCAAAGAGGACTGAAACAAATTGTTGCAACAGGGTTTGAAATACTTAAAAATCCATTTTTTATATGCGACCTCTATTTTAATATACTTGATTACACCGACTGTGAAATTGATGAAGAAAGATTAAAATGGAAAGGTATCACTCAAAATGTAATGGATTATAATAGCTTAATGCGTTTGAAAGAAGAGGGTGCTTTCATTCAGGTTTACAGTCAAAATGAACCTGTTGTACACAATTATGCTTTTAATAAGATGCGTTCGATAGCTATGCGGTTGGAGATTAAAGGAAAAGTTGCAGGCCATATCGTCATATATGAATATTTTAAATCTTTTACAAAAGTTGATTATCAGTTTATAAAATATATGGCAGGTGCTATTTCCAATGAGTTGATGAAGGACAGCTCTTACAGTCATGCGGTGACCGACGTTTTTGATTCTTATTTAATGTCATTGCTTAATGAGAGCCTTCCAGCGGATTCATCATATAAAGACGGTAAAATGCTGTATTATGATTTGAAATTTAAGAGGAACCTTTGTGTTTTAGTCATGCAAACAGACACATCAACCTCAAAAAGCTTTTCACTATATTATCTGAAGGAAAGACTTTCTGAGCTTATTTATAATTCAAAGATGGTAGTATATAATAACCGCATTATTGTTTTCATCGAAAATGATAATCAAGAAATGTTAACTAAAAATACTTACATAAAACTAAGGAAATTCATTGAAAGCAATTACATCTATTCCGGAATGAGTAACGTTTTTCATGATATAACAATCATGAAAAAACATTATTATCAATCTTTAGCTGCTATCAGATTCGGACAAAAGTATGAGCATAAGTACAAAATTTACGAATATAAAGAATACTATCTGTACGATATGTTCTATGTAATTGAAGAACATGATGAGCTTTTACATTACTGTGACCCTAAACTTCTTGAATTGATTGAATATGATGAAAAAAATGGAACAAATTATGCTGAAAGTCTTTATACTTATATAAGTTCAGGAATGGACATAGCACAATCTGCAGTTATTTTGAATATTCATAGGAACTCTTTAAGCTATAGAATAAAAAGGATTGAAGAAATTATGTCATTGGATCTAAAAGAAGCTAAATTAGGGTTTAATTTATATTTGTCTTTTCAAATGCTTGCATATTGTGAAAAATATCCTTTTAAAGTGAAGGAATATGTTAACTTCGATCTTAAAAGAAAGGAACAACTGGGCAGATAAAGACAAATAATGTTATTTTCGCTTTATGCTTCAAAAAATTAATAAATTTCAACTATAACATTGCTATGTAGTAATAAAATTCAAATAAAAAATAATAGGAGGAATTAAATTATGGTAGATTTAAAAGTATTAACAGCGGCAGTAGGAGAACTGGATGAAGAAAAGGTTCTTGAAATGCTCAATGATTTTGTAGCCACAAAACCTACGGAAGAAGAAGCGCAAAAGGTTGTTGCCGCCTGCCAGAGCGGTATGGCAATAGTAGGAGACCTCTATGAAAAAGGTGAGTACTTTGTCGGAGACCTGATTTTTGCAGGAGAATTATTAACCAATGCAATTAATACCTTAAAGCCTGTTTTAGGAAATTCAGGCAGCGCGGGAGTAGGCACAATAGTACTTGGAACTGTCGCCGGCGACCTGCATGATATAGGGAAGAATATATTTAAGAGTATGTCAGAAGCTGCAGGTTTCAATGTAATAGATTTAGGAATAGACCAGCCAGCCAGCGCATTTGTTGAAAAAGTAAAGGAAGTAAAACCTGTTGTTGTAGGGATGAGCGGTGTATTGACTTTAGCTCTTGAAGCTATGAAGGATACAGTTGATGCACTAAAAGAAGCAGGTTTAAGGGACAGTGTAAAAGTAATTATAGGAGGAAACCCTGTTACAAAAGAAGCCTGTGACCAGATAGGCGCGGATGCCTTTACAACTAACGCTGCAGAAGGCGTAAAGATATGCCAGGGTTGGGTTAAATAGCATATTAGTTAAATAAAAAAGTTACCATAATAATCATTATATAAATAGACCCCGGATAAAGCTGCTGGTATGTATCGGCAGCTTTGTTCTATAGCGTTTTTAATATAAAAAATAATGAAGCAATGTCTCAGAAAATAAACACTACCTTCTTTATGTTGTTTAGATCAGGCTGTTGATGAAATGCCCTTTTCATAATAAATGAATTATGAACAAAATCGGGGCAAAAGCACTTTTACCCCGATTTTTTCCTATATTTACAGAAGATATTAAAACCTAAAAGAATATTTTACCGATTTCTTTCTGAAACAAGATTATATTCCGGCTTGGGCTAGAATATCCGGCACCTTTGACTCCCAGCCTAAGGCCATGATATGTACGCCCTGACAGTACTGCTTGCATTCTTTAATTAAACGCGCAGAAATTTCAACACCAGTAATGCCGGCCTTGGTTTTTTCCTTATCTTTCTTCAATTCTTCAATCATTTCTTGCGGAACATTGATACCAGCGACATTATCGTTCATGTACTTCGCCATTCCTGCATTTTTCGGAATTACAATTCCAAGCATGACCGGCACGCCGAATTGTTTGGCTTTTTCCATAAACTTAATGAATTTTTCAGGTTCATAAACTGCCTGAGTCTGAAAATATTCCGCTCCGGCTTTAACTTTCCGTTCCATTTTTGCCAGCTGAACGTCAACAGAATCACTGCAGGCTGAGACAACAGCTCCTTTGGCAAATTTGGGAGGTTCTCCTTCAAGGGCGTTTCCGGCGAGGTCTTCGCCCTGTTCCAGTTTTTTAACCATGTGAATTAACGACACAGAATCCAAATCAAAAACAGGTTTTGCCTGCGGATTGTCACCCATCCTGGTATGGTCGCCGGTCAGCAGCAATAAATTCTCAATACCAAGCATTGCTGCGCTTAAAATATCTGACTGCAGCGCAATACGGTTTCGGTCCCGGCAGGTTAATTGAAATATCGGGGTTAAACCTTTATCTTTTAAAGCCTTGCATGTTGCCAAAGAACCAAGGCGCATAACAGATGACTGGTTGTCAGTCACGTTAACCGCCGTCACCCTATCTTTTAAATAGGTCTCCACCTCGTGCAGCAAATGTTCAATATGAAACCCTTTTGGGGGACCCACTTCGCAAGTAACTACAAACTCCCCACGTTGAAATAGCTCAGTAAGTTTCATTTCTTATCGCTCCTTATCATAATTTCTTTATCTAAAAATACAGCAAATATGAGCCCAATACTAAATTTTATCAGTCTACTTTCGGTGGATCTGCGTCAGGATTCCAAAATTTACGTACTTTCGCCGGATAGTTTAACGTATCCAACCGATCCATCTTTTCAAGCTTCCTGTAAATTCGTTCCCACCCGCAATCCATATCTTTGTCGACTTCGCATTTGCCGTTTTTCGAGCCGCCGCACTGCCCGTTGATTAAACTTTTCGAGCATGCGGTAATTGGGCAGATTCCGCCTGTGTAATTCAGGTAACATTCCCCGCACTGTCCGCAGGCGAATTCCAATGGAGTAACTCCCTGGAAGCCGGGTAACGGATAGGTATCGCAACCTGAATACACTTTTTTATCCTCTAAATATTCTGCGACAGTTTGTACTCCGACACCGCAGGAAAATACCATCACTATGTCGGAGGCGTTGATTTTAGCCATGTACTTTTGAAGCTGTAAACGTAAATTGTCGGGATTGCATATATAATCTCTTGTTATAACTTCCATTATGTTCCCAGTAGCTGACAGCTCCTTTTGCAATTCTGCGGCTTCATGTTCAGGGAAACAGACTTCTTTGCATCCATGACAATTTATGATAACGGTTTTCCCTTTTATAAGCGTGTCAATGGTATCTTTTGATTTAAGTTGGGTAATTAACATCTCATTTACCCTCCCTTACAGCTTTTTTCCCGGTTTTTATCATGTCTGTGATTGGAAGTTTTGACGAGCAAATACTTTCGCAACACCTGCATTCGATACAATCCATAACATTTTGTTCTTTCATGCCTTCCCAGTTCTCTGCACCTGCATATTTTGTAAAATACAACGGGCGAAGCTCCATGGGACAGACATCAGCACAACGGCCGCATTTGATGCATGATGCCGGTTCTGTGACAATGGTCTCAACGGCAATGATGCCGTTAGTGCCCTTTATTACCGGCACTTCTATATTATTAAGTTCGAAGCCCATCATCGGCCCCCCCATTTTAATTGTGACATCATCACCTGTCACACCGCCGCAGTAGTCGATAATTTCTTTTACAGAAGTGCCGATTTTTACAATGTAATTTCCCGGCTTGTTCATTCTTTCGCCGGTTACCGTCACAACACGCTCAATTAACGGCATACCCTTTTGGATTGCATCGGAGATGGCTTTGACAGTGCTGATATTACTGACAATTGCACCAACATCAAGGGGCAAACCTCCTCGTGGTACTGTACGTCCTAAAACCCGTTTTATCAGCATCTTTTCCGCGCCTTGCGGGTACTTTGTTTTTGCAACGACCACCTCGATATTTGAAATATCTGCAGTTTTTGACTGGAGCACTTCAATGGCATCAGGTTTATTGTCTTCAACTGCTATAATGCCCTTTGCTGCACCTGATGCTTTGAGCAATGCCTTCAAACCAAAAATCACGTCATCTGCAAATTCCACCATCACCCGGTGGTCTGCAGTCAGCAGCGGCTCACATTCACAGCCGTTTAAAAGGACAGTATCAACCGGCTTCGGTGCTTTAATCTTAACAGCTGTTGGGAAGCCTGCGCCGCCCATCCCGACAATTCCTTTCTCACGGACAATGTCGATAATCTCCTCAGGTGAAAGGCTCTCCAGAGTTCCAGCCGGTTTGACGGATTGGTGTAATGTGTTTTTTCCATCAGATTGAATGACGATAGATAAGATATTAATGCCGGAAACAGGATGTAACCGGGGCTCAACTGCTGTCACTGTACCGCTGACGCTGGCATGTATAGTACTACTGACAACGCCTTTAGCTTCACCAATTTTTTGACCGACCTTAACATGCTGCCCAACTTCCACAACCGGATCTGCCGGCGCGCCCGCGTGCTGTGATAACGGAATGACGACAGTAGTGGGAACCGGGAAATTCACCAAAGAAAGGTGTTCACTGAACTCTTTGCGCTCAGAGGGGTGAATCCCGCCGTAATAGCCCTCAAAGCGCTTCTCTCGGATGGATTTGACGTATTCGTTGATAAACTTGAAACTTACTTTTGAATAGTCACGGATTTGTACCGGCTGGCCTAATAAATCTGCAACCCGCCCTTGTTTTTCCATTTTGTGATATATTTTTTCCCAGGCGCAATCTTTATTTTTATCCACTTCGCATTTGCCATTCTTCGCTCCGCCGCATTGCCCGTTGACCAAGCTCTTTGAGCAGTCAACAATGGGACAAACACCGCCGGTAATGTTTAAATAACACTGACCGCATGCATCGCAGCGAATTGTTGTCAGCGCCATTCCGTGGTGTCCCGTATAGGAAATCGAATCGCTTGCGGCGTAAACCGGCAGCTCAGCTAAGTCAGCAACCGTCTGTATGCCTAAACCGCAGGAAATAACAAACACATTTTCCGTATCCGCCGGCAATATAGATTGAAGCTGCTTCGCTGTCGTCATTTTGTTGCACAAAAAATCAATCTTCGTGCGACCAACGAGAGTTTTTCCCTGTTCACCAGTGATCTCCTCAAATTTTCTGCATTCAGGTTCATCAGCAATTTCGAATTCCTTGAAGCATTTGTTGCAGGCAATGACAAACAGGTTATCCTTATTATCCAGAAACGGGACTAACTCTTCCTTTCTTTTTAACTTAAACTTGGTATAATCCTCCAATTCATTCTCCCCCCTAACTTGTACATTAGATTAACAAGATATTTATTTTCGAAATTTTTGAGAACTACACAGATGAAAACAGAAAAACCAAAGGTTATAGAAAAGATTATGAGAAAATATGTTAAAATTATAACATAAAATGCTGTTGTTTTATAGTCAGATTTAATGAAAAACGGGAAAATCTTGAGTACTATAGATACCTATCCGATTGTTGTAGCATTAAATTTTATAAAAGTTTAGAGAGATAAAAGAGGCCATTTGGTAACGAGACAAAACTCATTATTTTTTGTGAGATAACCTTTAAAATTGTTAAATAATAAGCAATAGTAACTGGTATGGAGTTTAAGATAATTTAATATGAATTTGATACTAAATAGGGGACATCTGAGTCTTTTTAGATTCGCAGATGCCCTTTATTTATTTAATTTTAAATGTCACAGTTTTAATACTTTTGTTATAATAGCTTTTCTGATACTCTAATTGTAGGTAAATACTTTAAGCATTAATGGGAAGCTGCCGATTGAAAACTTTGAACCCTCTTTTTCATTACTATTTGTGCCGCCGCTATTAAATAAGGTGCTGTATTAAGGCAAAATATTAGAATTCGATGTGATAGGAGTGTAAAATGGAAGAAAATAAATCGTATAATCCGGTAAAATACATTATAATAATTTATATTATCTGCTTTGTGTTCAGGACAATTGAATACTTTTCCCTTCGTACGGATCAATCTATTTTCGGCGAGGCGTTTATACATAAATTAGCTGGCATCCTTATCCTTGCATTGGCATTACGGTATTTTTCCTTCAAGTGGTCAGAAATAGGTTTTACAGCCAGAGCGGCAGGGTGGTATGTAATATATGGCCTGCTGCTTGGTGCGGCCGTGTTCGTTATCGCCTATGGAGTTGAGTTTTTGATACAGCTTTCAGCAGGTAACAGCCCTTCATTGCAGTTCTATGTTACCAGCTATGCCATTGAGGGGAATCAGGGAAGGCAATTAAGCCCGTTGTTTTTTACTTTTTGCGTTATTGGAAACATCATCAATGTGATGATGGAAGAAGGTGTCTTCCGAGGCTTATTCATCCGGCTTGCAGAAACAAGATATTCATTTTTAAAAGCAGTTATTTTATCCTCGATACTTTTTGGAATCTGGCATATTGCCGCTCCAGTGCGCAGTCTGATGGACGGAGAAATGAGCGCAGCCGGAGCGGTCATATATTCGTTTATATATATTCTCACAGCCGGCCTGGCTGGTGCAAAGTTCTGTTTGCTGACGAAAATCACCGGTTCGCTTTGGATGCCTATGGCAGACCACTTTCTAAACAACACGATCATCAATATTTTGCATGTTGTTACGGTTTCCGGTGCAGATGAATTGCAATTTATCCGTATTTCGATAGCCCAGACCATATCTTTTCTGACCGTCCTTTTTATTTATTGGAAAAGCGGGGCAGGCAAAAAGATTACATTTCGTAAGGGTTATGCTTCCCATTAAACATGCCGGTCTAAATACTTTGAACACCAGGTTATCGTATTTTAGGTTGGAAATTGTGGATAACCATCTTAATATAAAATAAATTAGATAGGAGAAATAGCTTATGACAAAGAAATTTTTTAATCCAGGCTGTGCTTTAAGTATTTATAAGCCTGAAATGGAAAATAAAATTTTAAAGTTTTTAAATGAAAATTACGGAGAGGTACAGTTGCACAAAATATGCTGCCACCATGATCCACAGCTTGAGGAAGGCTCATTGATTATCAATGTATGCGCCGGCTGTGACAGGCGTTTTCGAAGCTTATATGAGGGAATATCAACAGTTTCTATATGGGAAGTACTTGATGGTTTGGATACATTTGCATATCCTGACTATAAAGGCTTGAAGATGTCGGTACATGATGCCTGTCCTGTGCGTGAAAAACCCCAGGTGCATCAAGCTGTACGCAATCTTTTAGGCAAGATGAACATTAATGTTGTGGAAACTGAATTCTACGGTACACGTTCCATATGCTGCGGAGATGATTTTTATCCGAAGCTTCCCATTGAACAGGTTCACCAGCAAATGAAAAAACGAGCGGATTCCATGCCTTGCGATGAGGTTTGCGTATACTGCGTTTCTTGTATCAAATCAATGTACATTGGCGGCAAAACACCAAGGCATTTGATGGACCTTTTAATGGGTGAAATAACCGAGCCGCAGATATACGATACCGTGCAATGGCATAATCAATTGAAAGAGTATATTGATGAGCATTAAGAATAAAGTTCATGTACCATGCAGGTAAGTATAAGACCGTTTCAAATATATATTTGCGAGGCGAAAATATTGAAGGAGTATTTTATGGAAACGGAACGTATAAGGTTCTCTAAATGGACAGATGATGATTTTTCATTGGCTGTACAGCTATGGGGAAAAGAAGATGTCACACGATATATTTGTGCAAGCGGTAAATTTACAGAACAGGATATACAAAAGCGTTTAAATTTTGAAATCAGCAATCAAAAACAATTTAATGTACAGTATTGGCCTATATTTGGGACCCCGGTAGATGAGTTAATAGGTTGTTGCGGCTTACGACCCTTCAAATCAGAAGAAAATTCATATGAAATAGGTTTTCATCTTCGTAAAAAATTTTGGGGACAAGGGTATGCTTTTGAAGCTGCTGCTTCAGTCATAAAATATGGCTTTACAATAATAAAAGCAGATAAGCTTTTTGCAGGACATCATCCTCAAAATATGAGCTCTAAAAAGCTGTTGCTTCGCTTAGGCTTCAAGTATATTGGAGATAATTTTTATGAACCGACAGGTTTATATCATCCCTCGTATGAAATGTGCAACTGCAGCGGTAATGCTAGATGGGTTACAGATGGTAAATTTTATACTTCATCTGGTGTATCGGCAGGTATGGATATGGCACTGGAGTTTATTGCAGAAAGATTCGGAATAGACAGAACCAATGAAATCGCAGATGGTATTGAATATAATTGGAATAAGGATAAAAATAATGATCCATTTGCACGGTAATAATCACCTGGCTGAGATACTCTGTTTTTTATCCACTCTTAATGAGAATTTATCATTTTTCTCGTTAAGAGTGGATTGTATTTTGTGGGAGAAGATCTCAGGTAGATTGTACAGTTTTTTACTCATCAGCCATCTCAAAAAATATTTACAAATCTCGATTAGATTTATATGATATTGAATATATATTCAATGAATGGAGATTCAATAATGGGTATTCGTGAAGAACAAAAGGAAAAACGACGGGATGAAATACTGAATGCCGGTCTGGATTTGTTTATACGAAAAGGCTATTCCGCCACAAAAATAAGCGATATTGCACGGCAGGTGGGAATGAGCGTCGGATTGCTGTTTCATTATTTCGATTCCAAGGAAAAGCTGTATGAAGAACTGATAACCTTGGGTATTTCAGGACCTATGAGTGTTATGGCCCCTACGGAGAAAGAGCCCCTTGCTTTCTTTGAAGATGCTTCAAGGCAGATTTTTAATTATATTCAGGCCGAACCCTTTACAGCAAAAATGTTTGTGCTGATGAGCCAGGCCTTTTATAACGAAGCAGCTCCCGACTGCGTCAAAGAGATGCTCGCTGGTTTTGACATTTATAAACCGACAGCTGCTCTGATTGCTAAAGGCCAGAAATGCGGTACCATACGAAGCGGCGATCCTTACGCCCTTTCAATCGCTTTTTGGTGTGCGGTTCAAGGCATTGCTGAAGGCATTGCCCTTAACCCAAGTTTACCGCGTCCTGACAGTGACTGGATTGTTGATATAATAAGGAGGAAAGATTGATGAAAAAGGTTATTATTATCGGTGCCGGTATTGCCGGACTGACAGCTGGTGTATATGCCCGCCAAAGCGGTTTTGATGTGACGATTTATGAAGCCCATTCCATTCCGGGCGGTGCGTCCACAAGCTGGAAAAGGAAAGGGTATCTATTTGAAGGCGGCATGCACTGGCTGACAGGTTCTTCTCCGAAAACCGCTCTCCATAAGCTTTGGCGTGAAATCGGCGCATTGGATGACAGCACCGCCGTTTACAACCGCGACCCGTTTTTTGTTTTCGAGCATGAAGGAAAGGCAGCTTTTTTGTACCGGGATATTGATAAGCTGCAAGCTCATCTTACCGAGCTGTCACCGGAGGATAAGAAGGAAATTATCCGCCTTTGCAGGGATTTGAAAAAGTTTATGAAAATAGATATGCCCATTACCGATATTAAAGGCGTAAAGGTTAAAGAAAAGTCTGCCATACCAGTATCAGTACTGATTTCTATGCTTCCCGCATTTTTCAGGATGTCTTTTTATAGCAATCAAACGGCAAAGGAATATGCAATGCGGTATAAAAGTCCTTTGCTGCAGGGGTTGTTCAGAAGTGTCGTCGGCGATGATAATACTGCCATAGCCATGGTGTTTACAATGTCGACGCTTGCAAATGGCGACGGTGGGTACCCCGCAGGCGGTTCTCTTGCCATGGCGGGCCGGATAGCAAAAAGGTTTGAAACTTTAGGCGGTGTGATAAAATACAATAGTAAAGTTGAAAAGGTTATAATTAAAAAAGGCGTTGCTACAGGTATTGTTTTTAACGGTGAGGAATTTTCCGCAGATGCGGTTGTCATCACACAAGATACGCTGGCTGCCATTGATACTCTGTTTGACAAGCCCCTTAAAGAAACCTGGGCGGATAAAATGCGTACTGAAACAAAGCCCATGTTGAATACCTTTATTTGCTTAGGCATCAAAGAGGACCTAGCCGGTATTCATGAGAGTATTGCCTTCACAAGTGATACGCCCTTTACCTGTGCCGGAGAAGAAATCAAGGAAGTCGGGATCAATAATTATGCGGGTTACGAAGGCTATGCTCCAAATGGATGCACTGCCGTCACTTCTGCTGTTGTTGGCGACAGCTATGAATGGTGGAAAGAGCGGAAAATAAATGGCACCTATGAAGCCGAAAAGCAAAGGCTTTCAGAAAGCTTCATTGATGTTTTGGCTAAAAAATATCCTCAGACTGCCGGAAAGGTAGAAGTGTGGGACGTCGCCACTCCCTTGACTTATGAACGCTACCTGCACTCTTACAAAGGTTCATGGATGTCAATTATGAGTAAAGGTGAAAAAATGCAATCCTATCCCTCAAAGCCTGAAAGTATATCCAATCTTTATTTTGCGGGGCACCGGCTTATGATTCCCGGCGGCCTGCCCATCGCCGCTGAAACAGGACGAAAAGCGGTGCAGTATCTGTGCAAGGATACCGATATGATGTTCCGTGGAAATGCTTAGAATAACAAAAGGGACTAATAACTTTCCAATAACTGAAGCCGTCAAATGTGGCGGCTTTTTCATTTGACTTCTGATACTGTTTTTCTCACAGCTTTCTCACACGGCCTGATGAATTCTCACACCGTGCTCACATTGTTTTTATTACAATAATGGGGTGTTGGCTCAAAGGCTTTAAGAGAGGTGAAAATTTGATATAGGCCTATATGAAGCGACACTATTGGCGCAGAATAAGCAAAAGTTTTCGGCACTGCCGGAAGGAGGAACTAATTCTATGTTTTATATTTCTTTAATGGTAGGATTATTTGCGATAGCAGTTGCTTTTGGAATACTGTTTTTAATTAAAAAAGAGCCTAAAGTCTCTTCAAAAATTGCTGAGATTGCAGGCTATATTGCAACCGGTGCCAGAGCATATCTAAAAAGGCAGATAAAAACTATCTCTTTAGTTACACCCTTGCTCTTTTTTATTCTTTTATTTTTGTTTAACTGGAAAGTAGCCGCAGTTTCAGTTTTAGGTGTATTTACTTCACTTTTAGGGTCAATTATCGGAATGGCTTCTTCGACTCTTGCTAACTCAAAGGTAACAAGTGCTTGTGCGAAATCCTCAGATAAGGCCTTTCGTTTAGCAGTATTCGGAGGATCTATTACCGGATTTAGCGTTACCGGATTATCTGTTTTGGTTTTAAGTATTCTATATCTGATTTTTAAAGATTATCAAATAGTGATTGGATTCGGTTTTGGAGCCAGTTTGGCTGCGCTTTTCGCTCAGATCGGCGGAGGAATATATACTAAATCAGCCGATATCGGTGCAGATTTAGTCGGGAAAGTAGAAAATAATCTCCCGGAAGACGATCCGAGAAACCCGGCAGTTATTGCAGATTTAGTAGGTGATAATGTAGGGGACTGTGCAGGCCGCGGTGCTGATTTATTTGAAAGTTTCAGTAATGATATAATTACGGGAACCCTGGTTGCTTCTACTTTACTAAGCCAATACGGTCCGAAAGCAATATTCTTGCCTTTGATTTTACAAGCAACGGGCATATTAGCTTCCATGATTGGAATTTTAATCACGAAAAAATGGGGAAAGAACATGGCCCCTTCTACATCCTTTAATTTAGGACTTATTGTCACTGCGGTTATTGCTTCTTTAGGAGGTTTAATCGTTGTAAAAGCGCTTCTTCCGGATTTGAGCGTTTGGATGGGTATACTTTTGGGAGTGACAATTTCTTTGATTGCAACGGTAAGTACAAGATATTACGCCGGAATGGAAGGAAAACCGGTTAAAGAAATGGCGGAAGCGTCCAAGGCAGGTCCGGCCATCAATATCATTGTCGGATTAAGCAATGGCCTGCAAAGTCCGATTGCTTCAATCATTATGATCGTTATTGCCATCATCGCAGCCTACACTCTATCCGGCGGATCACTTTTTGTAATTGTCGCAGTAAATTTAGGGACAGACTTGATGATTGCATATATTATGGCTGCGGACACATTTGGCCCAATTACTGACAATGCATCAGGCATTGCTGAAATGTCACATGCGCCTGAAGAATTAGTTGAAAAACTTTCTTCCCTTGATTCTGTCGGTAATACTATGAAAGCAATCACAAAAGCTTATTCCATGTCCTCAGGAACCATAACCGCATTTGTAATTTTTACTACCTTCTTTGCTTTAACTAAAAACATAATTACGGATATTTCAAATCCATATACAACTGGATTTATGCTGATAGGTATTTCACTTCCGTTTCTGATTTCTTCATTGGCTATTAAAGCCACTGCCAAGGGCGCCTTTTTAATGGTTGATGAAGTAAGAAGGCAGTTTAGGGAAATCAAAGGTCTTTTAACCGGTGAAGCTAGCCCGGATTACGGTTTATGTATTGACATTACTACAAAAAACGCATTGAAACAGATGATTCTTCCTGGAATTGTAAGCGTTTTTATTCCGGTGGTTGTAGGTTTCACTTTTGGTCCTAAAGCTCTCGGTCCCTTGCTGATAGGATCTGTTTTGTGCTCGGCAGTTCTGGGACCCTTTTTCAATAATACAGGTACTGCATACGATAATGCTAAAAAGACCATTGAATTAAATAGAGAGTTGAAGGGTACCCTTCAGCATCAGGCGGCAGTGATTGGAGATACAGTTGGTGATCCGATGAAGGATGTCGCCGGACCATCAATCCTTATTTTTATGAAACTTGTCGGGATGTCTGCCCTTCTTATAGCTCCTCTTATTATATAAAATATGAATTATCCTGGTTTTAATATTATTGGCATGATAAGATTGTAACCTGTTAAATTTCAAAGATAGCAAGCGGGTTTAAGGGAGATGGTAGTTTTGCGAAACTCCCTCCCGGCTTTGCTATCTGTATCTTTAAAACCGAAGCAAATGATAATATATCCTACAGTTTTTTATCATAATGCCGATACAGTATCTGTCCACCGGCGATTTCAAGTATTAAAATGGACGCAATCAACAACAACATCCATTTGTCAACACCGATTAAAGAAAGTACAAAGACTAATAATGCCAAAATAATTATCGTAAGCGTATACATAATGTGTCCTGATATTCTCTGAATCATAACTTTTCTTTCATCTTTTGCGTTGATTTTTTCATATTTTAATAGTTCCTCATAAGCAGTTTTGTTTTCCGGCTTTGACCAATGAAAATATTTATAAATCATAACTATACCCGGCCCAGTAAAGCCGCCTGCAAATCCAGCAAAATTCGATGTTACACCTTCACCGTCCATTATGATATAAATAATTAGAAAAACCATACCAAGTACAATAAAACCTAAACCGCTATATAACATATCTTTTTTCATTTTTCTTCCTCCTCATAAATAAAAATTTCTTCAATGGTCATATCGAAAAATCCAGCAATTTTGAAGTCTAATAATATCGATGAATGTACCTTCTGCTTTCCAATGAACCTATCATTTGTCTTGATACTTTTAATGCTCATGATAAATCTTCTTGTCTAATAGAGTTTGCTTTCATAATCCTTCTAATCTGTTTTTCATTCACTCATCCATGAAACGGAAAGCTTGCTTTACATTTTTAGTGTAGCACTAACAACTTATAATGTCAAGTTTGCTTTCCATAAAATTCTCAAAAAAAGCAGGTCATAAATCTAACCTGCTTAAACCTAGTATAAATAATGTCTGCGTACCTTAATAACTTAAAGGAGCTGCCTGGCTTCGGGACAAGTTGTCCTCCTCTCGATTTTAAAAAAACCAAGTCAGATGTCGGCGACCAACAATAGCCCTTTCCTTTTACTTGAAAAATATATTATGTCCTAATATACTATTAAGTATGTTAAGAGTTTTTCAGCTTTAATTCTGACTTGCTTACCAGACATGGGATATTTAAATTATATAAAATAGAAAAGCAAGAAAGAGGTGAGCCGCAGATGAATTATATTAGTAAATTCATTGTGAAATACAGAATTTTTAAAAATCAGAGCATCAGTATAAAAATTATCTTTGCTCGCACAGGCATCATGCTCGCCTTTTTATTTGGTGCTTCTGCTATAGGATATATTTTTCATGTAATGAGTTTGCCGGAGGCCGATATTGCAATAGTCTATTTATTAGCGGTTTTATTGACAGCTCGTTTTATAGATGGGTATTTTTTTGGATTTTGGTCATCACTTCTTGCAGCATTTTTCTTTAATTTTCTTTTTATGGAGCCCTACTATGCGTTTTCTGTAAATACTCACAGTTATATTATTACCTTTATAGTTATGCTAATTACTGCGCTGATTACAAGCACATTAACAACCCATGCCAGGCAAAATGCCATAAAAGCTCAAGAACATGAAGCGGAAATGAAAGCCCTGTATACTCTGACAAACCGCCTTACAGACGCAGCTGATATTCATGATATTGCAAGTACCGCAATAAGAACTATCAGTGATATGCTAGGCAGCAACGTAGGTTGCCTATGTTTTGATGAAAATGGAAAGCCGGAAAATACTTTCATTCAGCAGTGTTCACCTGCGAAGCAGATTTGGCGTGAAATTTCCGACCCCGAAGAATTCAGGCTCCGTATTGAAGGATTGCGGACAGGCTGCCATAAAGGGGGAGAGTTTTACGACTGGCCTGTTTATGGAAAAGAAACAACATTAGGCGTTATTCGCATTTCTAAGGAAGCAGCAAAAATGATGAACAGAACCCAGGTCCGTATGCTCCATGCAATGATTGAAAGTACGGCATTGGCTATGGATCGTTTCCGGGCTGCGCAGCAGCGCCAGAAAATAAATGAAGCAATCGTACAAGAGCGTTATAGGGGGAATTTGCTTAGGGCAATCTCCCATGACTTACGTACCCCACTTGCCGGGATCATGGGAACAGCTGAAATGTTATTGAATATGACAGTACAGGATGAGCGGCAATATAATCTTATAAAAGGAATTTATCGGGACGCAGATTGGCTGCATTCTCTTGTTGAGAATATTTTAAGCCTTACCCGTGTACAGGATGGAAAGCTGGTTTTGCATAAACAGCAAGAGGCTGCCGAAGAAGTGGTAGGTGCGGCTATTCTCCATATTTCACGTCTTCATCCAGAGCATGAGATATCCGTTACAGTTCCGGATGAATTGTTGCTGGTGCCTATGGATGCAAAGCTAATAAGACAGGTACTTATTAATCTTCTGGACAATGCGGTTAAGCATACAGCTCCTCAGGATGAGATCAGTGTTTCCGTAAAAAAAGACAATAAGGAGAACTATGCTGTATTTTCGGTTTGTGATAACGGCGAGGGAATAGAAACCGCTGATATTCCAAATATCTTTGAAATGTTCTATACATCCAAGACAAGGCGCTCAGATGCACAGCGTGGTGTAGGGCTGGGTTTAACCATATGTGATGCAATAGTGAAGGCTCATGGAGGAGGTATAAAAGCAAATAACCGGCCGGGTAGCCCAGGGGCAGAGTTTATTTTTACACTTCCATTGGAGGGGAATGATCATGAATTACAGTAATGTCTGTGTTCTCGTTGTGGAAGACGACAAAAAGATACGAAGTTTTATCGGCTATTCTTTAGATAGAGAAGGTTTTAAATACCTTACCACAAGCACCGGGCAGGGTGCATTGAGTACCCTTGTTTCCAAGCAAATTGACGTTATGCTGTTGGACTTAGGCCTTCCGGATTTCGATGGTATGGAAGTAATTAAAAAAATCCGTGAATGGTCAGAAATTCCGATAATCGTTGTTTCAGCACGTGACCAGGATAAAGAAAAAGTTGCGGCACTGGATATGGGTGCAGACGACTATTTAACAAAGCCTTTTTCTGCTACGGAGCTTTTAGCGAGAATACGCGTTGCATTAAGGCATTTATATAAACAAAGCACCGGAGACAGAACGCTGAATATCCTGCAAGTAGGCGAGCTCCAAATTGACCTGGATAAACGCTTGGTCTACTTGTACGGACAGGAAGTTCATGTAACACCTATGGAATATAGCCTGTTGACGCTTTTTTTTAAGAACATCGGTAAGGTGCTGACCACAAAGCAGATACTGAAAGAAGTTTGGGGAATTGGTCATGGAAATGATACGCAGGCTCTCAGAGCCCTCATGGCGGGGCTGAGACGAAAGATCGAAGAGAATCCGGCAAAACCACGCTATATTATAACGGAAATAGGCGTTGGATACCGGCTTGTAGATGAATGAAGAGAGGTGAACAAGTATGATATTTATATGTTACTCTAAATGCACAACATGCCAAAAAGTTAAGAAGTGGCTTGATGAGCGTGATGTCAAGTATGTAGTCCGAGATATTAAGACAGAGAATCCCACCTATGATGAGCTTAAAACATGGTTTGCTGCAAGCGGGCTGCCTTTACGGAGGTTTTTCAATACCAGCGGTTTGCAGTACAAGTCACTGAATTTAAAAGAAAAACTGCCAACTATGAGTGAGGAGGAACAGTTAAAACTTCTCTCGACAGACGGAATGCTTGTAAAACGCCCGATACTTGTAGGTAATGGATTTGTATTAGTTGGCTATAAAGAGAACGAATGGATGGAAAAGATAAGGGTTTAGATAGGCATGATTTTTGTCTGGCGGATGTGGCGGCCATTGTAATTAAATGAAAGGAAACAAAAACATGAAGATTGGACTCATTGTATGTTCTTATTCTGGAAACACGCTATCAGTAGCGCAAAACTTGAGCAAACCATTAGGTCTAAAGGACATGAAATAATACTTGAAAGAGTAGAACCCGTCAATAATAATCCCCGTTCGGGTGATCCTGTAAGGGTTAAGACAGCCCCGGATATAAGCACTTATGATGCCGTTATTTTCGCCTCTCCTGTACAGGCTTTTTCACTTGCTCCGTTGATGAGGCTGTATCTGTCTAAGGTATCCGGCTTAACCGGAAAAAAAGTATATTGCTTTGTCACTCAGCGTTTAAAAAAGCCATGGTTAGGCGGTAACCGTGCTGTACGGCAAATTAAAAAAATATGCAAAGCAAAAGGAGCTGACATTATATTGAGCGGTGTTGTCAATTGGTCGGGCAGCACCAGGGATAATCAGATAGAAGATATAGTCAGCAGGCTTAGTATAATTTAATAAGTAAGGAGCTGAAAAGAATAGGAGAGTGATTATTTTGAAAGAAAAAATCAGAGAATTTATATTATCCTACGGAGCGGACTTATGCGGTTTTGCAAATATTGACCGTTTTAATGAAGCACCAGCTGGATTTAAACCCACCGATATATTGCCTGATTGCAAGACGGTTATTTCATTCGCACTGGCTTTGCCAAAGGGGCTTTCAAAAGTCAGCCCACGCTTTATATATGGATATTATAATAATTTTAGCTGCTCGAAAGTTGATGAAATAGCTTTTAAGGCTGCTGTACAAATAGAGAAGAATTTCAAGCGCAGTTCTGTTCCTATGCCCTGCGACAGCCCTTATGAATATTGGGACAAGGATAATATGGAAGGGCGTGGTTTGCTATCCATGAAGCATACAGCGGTCCAAGCAGGGTTAGGAACTCTCGGGAAGAATACATTATTTATGAATAAGCATTTTGGCAATATGATTACTCTTGGTGCAATACTTACAACATTGGAGTTGGAATCCGATCAGTTTGATGCAACTGTATGTATCAGCAATTGCCGCAAATGCATAGATGCCTGTCCTGTAAGTGCAATAAATAACGGAACAGTTAGTCAAAAACTCTGCCGTACTAATACATATGGAAAAACAGAGCGCGGCTTTGATACTGTTGACTGCAATATATGCAGAACCGTATGTCCGATGAATCACGCAACCCCATAAAGTAAAAGCCTTTATATTTTTGACTAAATTGTTGAAAAGAAACAAAAGCTGATTTCTGAATAAAGAAGCCATATATTGATAAGTCAAATTAATTTATCAATATATGGCTTTTTACTTACAAACTTGACTTATTACCAAAATAATGGTATATTGTTCAGAAAAACATTAGACATTATTTTCGTGAACAAAAGGCGGTGTATTCTTATGAACAAACGTGATTGGATTGTTTTTGCTGTGATTTCAAGAAATGGTTATGGGAATCATCGTGAGATTGCCAAACGCACAGGCTATTCTCTCGGACTGGTGAATTCGTCGCTTAAGAAGCTGATGGAAGAAGGGTATATCGATAACTATTTTTACATTACAGACAAAGGGCGGGAATATATTGAGGCCTCGAAACCCCGCCGTGCAGTTATACTGGCAGCGGGCATGGGGCTTAGGATGGTACCCATTAATAAAACCCCAAAAGGTTTGCTCACAATCAGTGGTCAACCTTTAATTGAGCGTATCATTGAGCAGATGCATGAGGCGGGGATTTTTGAGATATATGTTGTTGTTGGCTACATGATGGAGCGGTTTGAGTACCTGAGGGATAAATATGGTGTTGAGCTTGTTATATCTAAAGAATTTCCTTACCGTGACAGCCTGCATTCTCTTAACTTGGTAGCTGACAAACTGGATAACTGCTATATTGCCCCGAGTAATGTGTGGTTTTCGCGAAACCCCTTCAGCCGCACTGAATTTTTTTCCTGGTATGCAGTTTCCGAATATGTTGATGACGATAGTTTTGTACGAATGAACCGAAGTCTTGAACTTATATACACTGGAGATGAAAAGGGCGGCAATTCAATGCTTGGGTTATGCTATTTATTGAAGGAAGATGCTGAAATAGTCCGGGGGCAGCTTGTAAAGCTGGACAAACAGCGTAAATTTAATCGTGAAATCTGGGAACAGGCGCTGTTTGAAGGAAATAAAATGATACCTTATGCCCGTGTTATGCTGGGGCAGTCAAATTATGCAATAAGGACATATGAGGAGCTTAGAGATCTTGACAGTGAATCCCAGCATTTGGACTCAAAGCGCATTAATCTAATCCGTGAGGTATTTAACGTAGAGATGGATGATATTACTGACATTTCCGCCTTATCAAAAGGTATGACCAACAGGCTGATGCGTTTCTCTGTTAAAGGTAAGCCATATCTGTTCCGTGTCCCGGGTGAAGGCAGCAATGAGCTGACCAGCCGTGCACAGGAAGTGGATGTATACAATTCACTGAAAGAAACAGGGTTGACGGATATTGTCATTTATATGTCTGCTGAAACCGGATACAAAATCTCAGAATTTTGGGAGAATGCCAGAACCTGCGATATCCATAATGATGAAGATGTAAGGGCATGTATTATGCACCTTAGAAAACTTCACAGCATGAAGCTTGAAGTGGGGCATACTTTTGATTTGACTGAAAAACTGGACTTATATGAAAGGCTTCGCGATGGAGAGCCATCTTTCTCAGATTATGATGAGACGAGGGAAAAAGTCGTTGGCTTAATCGCTTTGCTCAATGTACTGCAGAAAGAAAGCTGTCTATGCCACGTTGACCCGGTATCTGATAACTTCCTGTTTGTGAACGGGAAGATTCATCTCATAGACTGGGAATATGCAGGAATGTCGGAGAAGCATATAGATATTGCAATGTTTTGTCTTTATGCCGACTATGACGTAAAATACGTCAATCACCTTATTGATGTTTATTTCGATGGCAAAGCAACTAACCTGGACCGATTCAAAGTTTTCGCTTATGCATCGGTAGGAGGTTTTCTATGGTCGGTGTGGTGTGAGTACAAGGAGAAAAAAGGTGTCAGTTTCAGTGAATATGCCATGCAGCAATATAGATATTCAAAAAAATCATACAGAGAAGCGATGCGGTATTTTAACGCACATGGAAAGGAGTAACTTATGAAAAATAAGAATAGTATTTTATCACAACTTGACTGGCCTCTTATCATCCTCCCCCTTATTGTTGTTGTCGCGTTGTGTGCAGTTTTTATGGTGTCACCGGAAGGCTCAACACAGGTTATGGATTCAATAAGAGGCTTTCTTAGTAACGAGCTTGGATTTTTCTATATACTGTCGGGACTTGGAATCCTGCTTATTACGCTGTACGTTGCATTTTCCAGTTACGGGAAAATTAGGCTGGGAAATTTGGATAAACCGCAATACACGGATTTTCAGTGGGCAACCATGATATTCACCGGTGTTTTTGCAGCGGATATTGTCTTTTACTCCTTTATAGAATGGGCATTGTATGCCGCTGAACCACGCATTGAACAGCTGGGCGGGATTCAGGATTGGGCTGCGACCTATCCGTTGTTTCATTGGGGGCCTATACCCTGGGCATTTTATGTGGTACTGGCAGTTGCCTTCGGCTTTTCTATCCACGTTCGTGGCCGCAGTAAACAAAAATTTTCTGAGGCTTGCCGTCCTCTTCTAGGAAACAGTGTTGACAAAGCACCGGGGAAAATTATAGACTTAATAGCTATTATTGCGCTGATTGCGGGGACAGCAACTACATTCTCCCTTGCAACACCACTTTTGGCATCTGCTCTAAGTCGTGTTTTCGGCTTTGAAGCCAGTACGGCATTGACGGTAGTGGTTCTTGGTATTATTGCCGCAGTATATACCATATCTGTTTTGAGCGGCATGGAAGGCATAATTAAATCTGCGTCCATATGCACGGTATTGTTTTTAGGGATGCTAGCCTATTTCCTATTTGTTGGAGGGCAGACACGATACATTATTGAGACGGGCATTACATCCATCGGAAATCTGATGCAAAACTTCATCGGTCTTTCCACATGGATGGATCCATTGAGGGAATCTGGTGATGGCACTTTCGGATTTGTTCAGAATTGGACTATTTTTTATTGGGCATACTGGATGGCCTGGTGTGTGGCAACGCCCTTTTTCATTGGAATGATAAGTAAAGGAAGAACCATAAAAAATGTTATTCTAGGCACATATGGCTACGGGATTATGGGAACTTTTCTATCGTTTATAATCTTCGGAAATTATGGACTATCGCAGCAACTGGCAGGAAAGGTGGATATAATAGGAATGGTTCAGGACGGTATGGATATCAACCAGGGCATTATTCAGATTTTTGAAACTCTTCCTATGACAGAGATTTTGCTTATAATTCTCTTTGTCATGATGGTGCTGTTCTATTCAACAACCTTTGATTCGCTGACCCTTGTTATATCCGCATATTCCTATAAGAATCTTCCTCCGGGGGAGGAAGCTGCACGTCCTGTGAGAGCATTCTGGGCAATTATGTTCATCATTTTTCCTATTGGCTTGATTTTTGCAGAGAACTCCATTAACAGCCTGCAATCTGTTTCAATTATTGCGGCCTTTCCCATAGGAATAGTTTTCTACCTGATCATTGCAAGCTTTTTTAAAGATGCAAAAAAATATTTGGAGGAGCAAAAGAATATTTAATCAGGTTATAGTACATGCCATACATCAAAATCGTATGGCATGTACTATAACTTAGAATATATTTATATGAAAGAAATACCTTATAGTCGGGGTTAGTCCAATTATAGGTATTTTTTTATTGACTTAATTAAGTTTTATAACATGACATGCTATAGTCAAGTTATATGAGTATAATAAATACGGGGTGATTATATGCAGATAAATAGACTGTTTGAAATCATATATATACTGATGAATAAAAAATCCGTCACCGCTAAGGAATTAGCAGAACGGTTTGAAGTTTCAGTAAGAACAATTTATCGGGATATAGACTCGTTATCATTAGCAGGAATACCGGTCTATGCCAGCCAGGGAAAAGGCGGCGGAATTTCTCTTCTGGATAATTATGTGCTTGATAAGTCTGTTCTTTCTGAAAAGGAGCAAAATGAAATATTGTACGCATTGCAGAGCCTGGCAATAACGCAAGTTCCGGAAGCGGATAAAGTACTTACTAGGCTTGGAAGCCTGTTCAACAAAAATAGCACGGACTGGATAGAGGTGGATTTCAGTCCCTGGGGCAGTGATAAAAATAGCTCGCGTCAATTTACCGAAATAAAAAATGCAATTCTTAATCGCAAAATAGTGGAATTTGATTATTGCAATTCATTGGGAGAAAAAGTCAGAAGAAAGGTGGAACCGGTTAAATTTGTTTTCAAAATAAACGCATGGTATCTACAGGGATTCTGCCTGGCAAAAAGAGCATATAGAATCTTCAAAATCACGCGTATGTCAAATCTACTGGTGCCTAATGAGTTTTTCTCTGAAAGAACCACGGAAGAATTTACAAAAGAGAAGCAGGAACAAAATACTCAGAAATGGATTGATGTACACCTGAAGATATCTGCTAATGGTGCATACCGTGTATACGATGAGTTTAAAGAAAAAGATGTGGTAAAAAATGAGGACGGTTCTTTTAATATCTCTGCCTATTTGCCGGAAAATAAATGGCTCTTGAGATACATCCTATCTTTTGGAGCCGATATTGAAGTATTGGCGCCGCAAAATATACGGGATATGATTCGCAAAGAATTGCATGAAATAATTGTTAAATATTAATTATATAATCTGACACGGTGCCGTCAAGTTATACCTGTTAAAATTGGAGTATAAAAATCATCATACGCTATTAAACAGGAGTATGAGCACAGAGGAGGATTATAATGAACAGGAATTGTCAATTGCCAGAATCAGTAGAAATGCATTTTGATGCGGCCAATACGGGTGATTCGGCTGCGTTTCTTTCGGCATTTCATGATGACGCTACCGTAATAGATGCGGGAAAGGAATATCACGGAAGGAATGAGATAGAAGCGTGGAGCGATGAGATTTATTTTAAGGATAATTTGAGGCTTAAAATAACTAATGCTGTGCAGAACACCAAAGAAATAGTCGTTACAGCTATTGCAGACGGAGATTACGATAAATCCGGTCTGCCTGATCCCCTATATCTTGACTTTCACTTCGTAATAAAGGAAGCCAAGGTATGTCTTTTGCGTATCGTACTTTCATCGAACAGCAGAGCCGTGCCGCTGCCTCAGCCTATTGCTGCATATTACCATGCTTCAGATGTTTATGACAGCGAATTGCTTGCAGCATGTTTCGCACAGGATGCCATTCTATATGATGAAGATATGGAATTTCGAGGGCCTGCTGAAATCAGCCGTCATATTTTAAAAGCAAATAAAGAAGCAAATGTCAGAATGGATATAATGAACCTTGTTGAACAAAGCCGTGAAACTATTGTTACTGCTATGCTGACTGGCAATTTTGAAGGAAGTCCGCTGCCCTTGGATTTTCATTTTACTTTTGATAATGGAAAGATAAAGTCGCTTAATATCATGCTTTCGGAGGAATAACAAATGATCGAGAGCAGATTTATACAGGTTAATCAAGGAAAATGTATACGGTGCCGCCTTTGTATGAAGGCCTGCCGGAGAACTCTTGAAATGTCCACCTCTTCAGCTAATAAGGCTTGCTGATAGAGAACCGCTGCAGATTTCATAGTTATAAGTATTTAATCTAGATTATGACAGATGCCGTACAGTTTTTGTGCGGTATTTTTTTTATCATGCAAATTATTATAAGACTTGTGGCTATTGTATTCAGGAATATATAATTAGAATAAGCTCACAAAATGTAGTAGAAACAAAGGGAGAAAATATGGATAAATTAAAGGTAAAACAGAATAGGTTACTAATGCTGTCTATTGTGCTTGTAATAGCCCTGTCTTTACTTGCGTTGCTTGTAGGAAATATTATGAGCAAGGCGGCTGCATATATTTTTATTTCCATCGTATACTGGGGTGTATTTTGTATTCCCCTGTCATTATATTATCTCGGAGGGGCAAACGGAATAGAAAAGCTACATGAAAAACAGCCGGTTTCAATACCTTCAGGAAAAAAGATGCTCATACATGTATTAGTATTTATGCCTTGTATAGCTACATTGTTTGTTGTATTTATCCCAACAATATCAGTTGCGCCTATACAAGTTTTTGCAATATCCATGTTATATGCAATTATGAATGGAACCATAGAAGAATTATATTGGCGGGGTGTATTTACAAATATATTTCCGGATGATATTTTAAAGAGTTATATTTTACCAACCTTAATGTTTGGACTCTGGCATATTGCTTTGTATTTTATAAAAGGCATGGAATACCATGGAGGGTTGATTGCTCTGGTCGGGGGCGCAACCTTTATGGGGTTTTTATGGGGATATGCGGCATATAAAACAAAGTCCATCAGAGCAGTTACTGCAGCTCACATAATTACTAATTTCTTTGCATTCAGCGGAATGATTTATATGAATTGGTTTGTTTAAAAAATGTCAGGTGAAAGCCGTTTATGCGAACAGAACAGGAAATGTTTAAGTTAATACTTAATATGAAAGATAGTTGGTTATGAAAATAATATTAACCATACAAGACAGTTGAAGGGGCGGGTGCTTGTTGACTCTGACATCGTGTCGTGGTTTATACTCCAATTGTGGATGGAGGTAAGGGAATATGGAAGCGATGACAATTAGCCAGGTTTCAAAAAGCTTTAATGTATCTACAAGGATGCTGCGCTATTATGAACAGGCAGGGCTTATGGAGAGCTGCCGAAAGGAAGATTATGCTTATCGCATGTACGATGAAACTGCTCTTACTAGATTGAGGCAGATTTTGATATTGCGTAAGCTGCGGATTCCCATAAAGCAAATTAAGGATATACTTCAGAAGCCCGATGCCGTTACAGCTATAGAGGTCTTCCAGCAAAATATCAGCGAATTGGATGATGAAATAACCGCGCTGTCCACTATTAAAAGCATTCTAAGCGGATTCGTTGATGAATTGCAGAAAGCAGCCCACATACAAATAAATCGCTTGATTGTGCAAGATGAAATTATATTGGCCGCCATAGAATCCTTGCCGCTGACCAGTATTAATTTTAAGGAGGATAAAACTATGGATAAACTAAAAAATGCAGAGGAGCACTTGTCTAAACTGAAGGATGTCCGGATTGTTTATTTACCGCCCGCAACTGTTGCAGCTGCCCACCACATCGGCAATGATCCTGAGCATCATGCCTATAAGATGATTGACAGGTTCGTACAGGATACCGGACTGTGTAAAATCAAACCGGATCTGAGGCATTTTGGTTTTAATCATCCAAACCCGGTAGACGAGACCGGCTACCACGGTTATGAAATATGGGTGACCATTCCGGATGATATGGAAGTTCCATTACCGCTTATCAAAAAGCATTTTACCGGAGGATTATATGCTGCTCACATGATCCAAATGGGAAATTTCAATGAATGGGAATGGCTTTTAGACTGGGTAAATAAAAATGAAAAATATCAGTTTGCAGGAGATATGCAGGATCAGGAGCATATGTGCGGACTCCTTGAGGAGCACCTTAACTATTTGAGCCATGCATATATGAATAATACCGAACCCGAGGATTTGCAGCTTGATTTGCTTATGCCCGTCAAAGAACGTCTGAAATAATTTTATAAATTTCAAATAGACATTATGATAAGTTACTAAATCCAATAATTGGTGATATAATAATTAAAAGAATATTCAAAGGAGGATTAATTATTATGTGGAACAAATTAAGAACAGATGCGTATGAAGGCATGCTGGCTGAAACAATTAAAATGACCGGATATAATGGAGACAGCATCCATGCATACATTTCACGCCCCCTTGGCGAAGGGCCATTTCCTTCAATAGTACTGGTTCCTCATATGCCCGGCTGGGATGAGTATTGCCGTGAGACTGCACGCCGCTTTACACAGCATGGATACATAACTGTTTGCCCCGACATATATTGCCGTTTCGGACATGGAACTCCTGATGAAATATCATTGAAAGCAAGGGAATCCGGCGGAGTAGCTGATGACAGCGTAATGGGAGACTGTGAGGGAGCCCTTAAATACCTTCGTGATATGCCTGCTTCCAACGGAAAAGTAGGAGTTATAGGTATGTGTTCAGGCGGACGCCATGCCTTTATGGCCGCCTGTAAAGTTAACGGATTTGATGCAGCAGTTGACTGCTGGGGCGGAAGAGTCGTGGTTTCAAAAGAAAATCTGACACCTGCGAATCCTGTGGCACCTATAGACTATACCAAAGATTTAAGCTGCCCTCTTTTGGGAATATTCGGAAATGATGACCAGTTCCCTACGCCCGAAGAGGTAAATATCCATGAGGAAGAGCTTAAAAAGTATGGAAAGGATTATACATTCTACCGATATGACAATGCAGGCCATGGATTCTGGTATTATCATACCGACAGGTATCGCCCGGTGCAGGCCATGGATTCCTGGGAGAAGACCTTCGATTTCTTTGAGAAACATTTAAGGTAGCTTATATGGAACCCTTTGTAGTCATGGCAAAACCGGTAGGCCCCCGATGCAACCTTAAATGCAGCTATTGTTATTATTTAGAGACTGAAAAATTTCATAAAGATTCACAACAGTTAAAAATGTCAGACAGCATGTTGGAAACTTATATACGCCAATACATAGAAGCAAGCCCGGGGCCGGTTATTCAGTTCACATGGCATGGAGGGGAGCCAACTCTTGCAGGACTTGATTTTTACAAGCGAGTGGTAGAATTGCAAAAGCAATACCTTCCGGAAGGCTGGAATTTATGGAATAACCTCCAGACCAACGGAATACTTCTTGATGATGAATGGTGTTCATTTTTGGCAGAAAATCACTTTGATATTGGATTGAGTATAGACGGCACACAATGGCTCCATGATGAATTTAGAAAGGATTATAGCGGAAAAGGTACTTATGATAAAGTGGCAGCGGCGGTTAACAGGTTAAAAGTCCATGGCATCAAGCCGGACTTGCTGTGCACTGTGACATCCAAAACTGCAAAGGAACCGGAAGCTGTTTACAGGGCATTAAGAAACCTTGACACAGGATGGATTCAGTTCATACCTATCGTGCGCCGCGGAGAAGACGGAAAGGTTACAGAAGACTCCGTATCCGGCGAAGAATATGGAAATTTTCTGTGTTCAATTTTTGATGAATGGATCCGTTATGATATCGGACGGTTGGATGTACAGCTATTTGCTGAAATGATGATGGTATGGTCCGGGGGAAATGCCAGTTTATGCTGGATGGCTCCTACCTGCGGAAGGGTGCTTATTTTGGAGCAGGACGGAGGAGTCTACTCCTGCGATCATTTCGTAACACCGGATTATAAAATAGGTGATATTGAAAGCTCTGACTTAGGAACATTAGTAAACTTGCAGATACAGCGCAATTTTGGAAATAATAAAAGGGAAGGCCTGACTATGCAATGCCGTTCATGCAATTGGCTGAATATTTGTAACGGCGGATGCCTTAAAGACAGGTTCGCCCATGATGAAAATGATGAGCTTGGATTATATTACCTTTGCGGCGGGTTAAAAAGGTTCTTTGACCACGCAGAACAGCCATTGAAACAAGTTATGGAGTTCAAAAAACGTGGCTTAAATTCCAACGATATAATGCATAAATTGCGCACTCAGCTAAAAGATAAGCAAAAAAGCCTGGGACGAAACGACCCTTGCCCCTGCGGCAGCGGACGCAAAGCTAAGAATTGCTGTTTTTCAAAGAGAGCATAAAAAAGTAAAAGGACTTAATCTTCCATACTGGTATGGAACATCAGGGACAATTTTAGCAAACTGGTTCTGGACGAAATAAATAAAAAATATTGCCCTGAATATAAGGGTTTTTCCGGGGGAATGAATAGTGAAGACAAGAAAATGTTTTGTGGCTTTTTTAAAGAGGGTATATATGAATACAAGGTCTTTAGCAACGATTTAATTTTTGATGAAGATGGCTTTATTGGAAGAAATATTTCAGCATCATATTCACCTGATCATGGTACAGAAAATTATGAGCCATATACTTTGGATCTTAAAAAGCTTTTTAAAAAGTATAGTAATTCTAGCTATTTACATATGCCCAATTTAACTCGTACATATATTGGTGAAGTATAAAATACTATGACTATAAATAGCTTGCTTGTTTCAGAAGAATATCTGAAGTTATCAAAAGTCAAATATATTTAAAGAAATGCCATATAAAGTTGGCATTATGACGATGCTATGATACTCTTTCATAGGAGTTGATGCACATGGCAAAAAATTTAAAGATAAAAGCAGCATGGGCAGCAAAAGACATGGCACAAAAAGATCTTGCAGATGCAATGGGAGTCGCCCGCCAAATGATGAATGCCATAGAAAAAGGAGATTATAACCCTTCGATAAATCTGTGTATAGCCAATTGCAATAATAAAGAAATTTAATGGCAAGAAGGCAGGAGATGATTAAATGATAGAAACTCAAAGGCTGATTATCAGAACATTTTTACCTGAGGATGCGGACGATTTATATGAATACCTTTCAGAGCCACAAGTTGTTTTTTATGAGCCCTATGAAGTATTCACCAGGGAAGAATGTGAAAAAGAGGCTTTAAGACGTTCAACAGACAGCGCCTTTTGGGCAGTGTGCTTAAAGAAAGATAAAAAGCTCATAGGAAACATTTATTTTTCAAAGCAGGAATTTGATACATGGGAACTCGGCTATGTTTTTAATATTGCCTATCAGGGCAATGGATATGCTGGTGAAAGCGCTATAGCTGTAATAGATAATGCAGTTAAACAATTGAATGCCCGCCGTATTGTTGCCATGTGTAATCCGCAGAATGAAAAGTCATGGAAATTGCTTGAACGCTTGAGAATGAGAAGAGAAGGGTACTTAAAACAGAATATATATTTTAAAACAGATATAAATAATAATCCTATCTGGCTTGATACCTATGAATATGGCATTCTTGCCTGCGAATGGACTGCAGAAAAAGAATAAGCACCAAGCACCAGCAAAAGGAGGCGATGCCTCCTTTTAAGTTTTTTGAAAGAGTTATAAAGAGGCTTTCAGAGGCATCATTCTGTATAAAAAAGGTAAAACAGTATTGACCTTAATGTTACATTAAACTTTATACTTAAATTATATATTGATATTTGAATAATCTAGTATCCCTTATTCACAAACCTGTAACTGAGCTTGAAAAACCGTTCTAAGCTGCTTAGTTAAAAGAAGTCTCCCCCTTTTGGCTTCCCTACTCTCAAAACATAGCCGGTGGGAGCATATCAACATGTCGAATTTATTAACATATCAATAGATCATTCTAAATTGGAATAGCTGCTATGAATAATAGTTGTTTTACACTTTGAAAACTTGCATTTAATCTGTAATTAGAGGGATAAGTTTGTATTGGTCTGGAAGGTGATTAATATGAAAAAATACCGTATAGGGGAAATGTCGAGTTTAGTTGGTTTGGCTCCGCATGTGATTCGCTTCTATGAGACCCAGGGAATAATAAATTCAAGCCAGCGCAGTGAGAATAACTACAGGTACTATGACTACCATGACTCATGCAGGCTTATGTATGCTAAGCTTTATCGAAGCCTGGGCTTTTCACTATCCGAATCTGCCGAGTTAATCGGTAAATGCAGCCGTGAACAGCTACTTGAGCGCTTTGACAGGCGGAGCGATGAAATTGATAACGAAATATTAAGACTCCAGCATCAGAAAAACAGGCTTAGGGTAATTCAAGATAATTGCAGAATTATGGAAGATTGTATGACAGAGTATAGGATTATCCAAAGGCCAGGTTTTTATTGGGTAGGTGGGGGAGACAAGGAAGAAATTTTTATAGGGAGTGACATTGAAGAAATATACAGGTGCTGGATGGAAAAGTTGCCTTCTGTGTATTTTTTTGGGGTGATTCCCATGGAAGCCCTTCTAAAGGAAACTGAGCTTAGGTATAGCTACGGCATCGCATTAAATGAAGAAAATATCAAGTATCCGGAACCTGATAATAGGCTTCAGATAAAGTACTTTCCAAGCTGCAGCGCCTTATATGGAGTTATAGAGAAAAATGAGACCGGCCCGTTTCGAATTGAACATTTTAAAAAACTGCTTAACTACATTTCCATAAATAACTTGATAATTGAGGGGCCAGCACTGATAGAACTTATAGGAATCATTTATGAAGGCGGAATGAAGTGTAACAGATTTGGTATAAGTGTTCCGATCCATAACATTGCATAAAAGAGTGCTGGTAATAAAGAACCTCTGCATATATCTGCAGGGGCTCTTGTCAATGAGCCTATCATGGTCGACAGCAAGTTGCTAAATAAAATAATTATTAAGTTCCTGGCTGATTATTAAAAAAGGTTATTGACTTTAATGCTACATTAAACTTTATACTTAATTATACATTGATATTTAAATTTATCGACATAATAACCTATTACCATTTTAATTGTTAAATATAGCATATAATGAAGTCATAATATCTTGAAAATAAAGAATTAATGAAGCAGTAAACAATTTTACCTATATTTGGTATGATTATATGAGAATGCATATATTTAATTAGTGGGAAAACTTATTTAAAGACTTCAGTTTTATTGGCTATGATTTAACTCATGCTTCCAATATGTCAGTCAACAAGGCAGAATAATTGCAAGATAGGCTGTTGAAGAATGACAAATACGAGGAATCAAATTAATAAAGGAGAGAAACCGAAATGTCAGAAATACTGGATGTTGTTATTATAGGAGGCGGTCCGGCAGGGTTATCGGCGGGTTTGTATGGTTCAAGGGCTAAACTTGACACTCTGGTAATTGAAAAATCCAAATATGGAGGCCAAGCAGCAACAACTGCAGAGCTTGAAAATTACCCAGGCTCGGAGCATGAAGCAACAGGACCGTCCATCAGTGAAAGGATGAGAGAACAAGCCGAAGGATTCGGCACAAAATTTGTTAAGGATGAAGCAGTCGGCCTGGATGTAACAGGTAATATTAAAATAGTCAAATGTAAAAATGGAGAATATAAGGCTAAGACAATAATAATAGCCACAGGTGCAGAACCAAAGATAGCCGGGTTTAAAGGCGAAATGGAATTCAGGGGCCGCGGTATATCCTATTGTGCAACCTGTGATGCCGACTTTTTTACCGATCTTGACATAGCACTTGTAGGAGGAGGAGATTCCGCCCTCACTGAAGCATTGTACTTAACAAAGTTTGTAAATAAACTCACTATTATACACAGGAGAGATGAGTTCAGAGGGGCGAAATCCATACAGGAGAAAGTATTTGCTAATCCTAAAATAGAAGTTATATGGAACAGCGTGCCTGTTGAAGTAATAGGGGATGAAATAGTAGAAGGATTAAGAATAGAGAATAGGAATACTAAAGAGATTACAGAATTGGAAGTAAACGGAGTATTTGTATTTGTAGGACTGGATCCTATTTCTTCAGTATTTAATGGAATAGTAGATATGGATGAAAGAGGATACATTATTACAGATGCGGATATGAAGACAAATATCCCCGGAGTATTTGCCGCAGGTGATATAAGGCAAAAAACATTAAGACAGGTTGTAACTGCGGCAGCTGACGGTGCTATCGCTGCCACTTCCGCAGAAAAATATATATACGACAAATTTGAATAAAAAATATAACGGGGACATTTCACCGCCTATCACGAATTTTCCTAAAAGAGGAGAAGTATCCCCTCAACGTCAATTAAGGAGGTAATACAATGATAGAGCTTAATAAGGAGAATTTTGAAACTGAAGTTGTCAATTATGGAGAAAAGCCGGTATTCGTAGACTTTTGGGGAGACAAATGCGAAACCTGTATTGCAATGATGCCGGATGTCCATAAACTGGAGGAAAAGTATGGAGACAAAATCAAATTCTGCAGCTTAAATACCAGTCAAAACAGAAGGCTTGCAATAGGGCAGAAGGTTTTAGGGCTTCCGACCATGGCAATATATAAAAACGGTGAAAAGGCAGAGGCACTGACGCCGGACAAGGTTTCGGTAGGATCTATCGAGGAAATGCTGAAAAAGTATTATTAATGCAATAAGCGGTTTAATTATGTGTTCATAATTTAATTAGAAAGAGTTAATTTATAGAAAGGATGTTTAATATGTTAAAGGATAAAAAGGTTATTTGTATAGGGGACAGGGACGGAATACCCGGACCGGCTATAGAAGCAGTTGTAAAGAGTGCAGGAGGAGACGTAGTATTCTCATCTACCGAATGTTTCGTTTGAACAGCCGCCGGTGCAATGGATCTGGAGATCCAGCAGAGAGTTAAAGATATTACTGAAAAATATGGCGCTGAGAATGTAGTTGTCGTCCTCGGCGGTGCCGAAGCGGAGGCTTCAGGGCTTTCAGCAGAGACGGTTACAGCCGGTGACCCAACATATGCAGGCCCTCTTGCAGGTGTCAGCTTAGGCCTTATGGTTTACCATGTCGTGGAACCTGAAATTAAAGAAGAATTTGATGCAGCAATATATGATGAGCAGTGCGGTATGATGGAAATGGTACTGGATATAGATGCAATCTGTGCAGAAGTCAAATCCATGAGGGACCAGTACAGCAATTTCAAATAAAACTAAAGGGCAGTAAAGCGCTGCCCTTTTAATATATGGAGGTGGAAAAAATGGTTTATCCCGTTATCAAGGGAGCAAGTTACATACTTGTAAATACTCCCGACCTGATTGTCAATAACGGTACAACCCAAACGCTGGAGAAAGAAACAAATCCTGATTCAGAATATCTGAAAAAGCTGAGAGATCATTTAAGACCCTTTGACGAAGTGGTGGCATACCCTGTAAATCAGGTATACATAGGAAACATGACTCCTGAGGAGCTTACAGATATTTCAAAGCCCTGGTACACTAAAAAGTATGAAGGCTCATCAAGATGGGGTAAATTCGGTGAAATCATGCCTCAGGATGAATTCTACGGCCTTTTAAAAATATGCGATTCTTTCGATTTAGTCCTCCTTGAAGAAGAGTTTATAAGGAGTGTAAAAGAAAGACTTCAAAATCATCCCTTGTTTAAAGAAAGCATAGATAAACTGGGAGAGGGCTTTAAAGTAGAAGAGATTGAAAAGTACATCAATCAATCGGGAGCGGAACATCTGGAGATGGACGGGAAGCTTGTGGGCTGCGTTAAAAGAGCCCATGAATTTGACAAAAACCTTTCCTCCCATGTAATGCTTGAGAACCTTTCCGTTAAGGCATCAGGGGTACTTGCCCTCATGCATCTTATAGAAAAGTCAGGTATTCCGGCTGGTGAAATCGATTATATCATAGAGTGCTCCGAGGAAGCAATCGGAGACATGAATCAGAGGGGCGGCGGAAACATAGCAAAGGGTATAGGTGAAATAGCAGGCTTAAAAAATGCGACAGGCGTAGATATGAGGGCCTTTTGCGCGGGACCGGCTCATTCCATAATCAATGCCGCATCGTTGGTTCAGTCGGGGATATTTAAAAATGTGGTGGTTGTAGGCGGAGGAGCAACTGCCAAGCTTGGTATGAACGGTAAAGACCATGTTAAAAAGAACATGCCGGTTATGGAGGATATACTTGGCGGCTTTGCCATATTGGTATCGGAAGATGACGGTATTAACCCCATAATAAGGACAGATGCAATAGGTAAGCATAACATAGGCTCAGGCGCATCTCCACAGGCTGTTATTGAAGCGCTGGTTACAACTCCTTTAGATAAGATAGGATATAAAATAACCGATATTGATAAATATTCTCCTGAAATGCAGAACCCTGAATGTACGGAACCTGCCGGCGCCGGAGATGTACCCACATCCAATTTCAAGATGATAGGGGCCCTGGCAGTTAAAAAAGGACAGCTTGATAAAGCACAGCTTTTAGAATTTGTGAAAAAGCACGGGTACCCAGGCTTTGCACCAACTCAGGGTCATATTCCTTCAGGAGTTCCCGTCATGGGATTTGGAAGGCAGTTTATCCTTGAAGGAAAGCTTAAAAATTTCATGGTTGTAGGCAAAGGCAGCTTATTTTTAGGGCGTATGACCAATCTTTTTGACGGAATTTCTTTCGTGATAGAAAAGAATGCAGGAAAGAAAGAGGAAAAAGGCACAATATCCAAGGATGAAATAAAGAGCATGGTGGCTGAAACCCTCAGGGATTTTGCATCCCATCTTCTTTCGGATTAGAGGTGGAGTATATGTCACAGGAAAAAGTGAAAAGATTAATCGGTGAAGTTTTTAATGATATTGCCGATGCAATAGAGAGCGGCAGCTTCGGGAAAAAAGTAAAGGTAGCATTGACTTTGCCTGAAAGCGAGCATGGAGCGGGGGAGCTTGTCAAAGCCGCTAAAATGGCTATGGAAAAATATCATGATTTCGAAGTTGTTTTAATAGGGCCAAAGATTGATGGGGATTTTAAAATATATGAGGCAGAAACCCTTGAAGAGAGCCACAAAGTCATGGAAAAGCTCCTTGATGAAGGGGAAATAGACAGCGCGGTAACCCTTCACTATAATTTCCCGATAGGTGTATCCACTGTGGGTAGAGCTGTAACACCAGGAAGCGGAAAAGAGATGATGCTTGCCACAACAACAGGCACATCATCTTCTGACAGGGTGGAAGCTATATTTAAAAATGCATTATACGGCATAATTGCTGCTAAAGCAATGGGAATCACTGAACCAAGTGTTGGAATCCTTAATGTGGATGGTGCAAAACAGGTGGAGCGGGCGCTAAAAGAGCTTTCAAAGGGTGGATATGAAATAAATTTTGCAGGTTCTGTAAGGAAAGACGGCGGCTGTGTAATGAGGGGCAACGACCTTTTAGCCGGGGTTCCCGATGTAATGGTTACCGATACGCTGACAGGAAACCTGCTGGTAAAGATACTAAGCTCCTATACCACAGGGGGCAGCTATGAATCCTTAGGTTACGGTTACGGCCCGGGAATAGGCGAGGGGTACAACCGTATAATTTGCATAATATCAAGGGCATCGGGGGCTCCTCTTATCCGCGAGGCATTAAGATATGCCGCCACTCTTGCGCAAAATAAATTGCCTGATGCAGCTGACAGGGAATTCAAAGCGGCAGCCAGGGCTGGTTATAATGATATACTAAAAAGGTTGGCTGCCACTGCCCAAGGAAAAGATACTGCAGAGGAGGTTAAAGCTCCTCATAAAAGGGTTGTTACCTACTCCATCGCGGGAATTGATATTTTAGAGCTGGAAGATGCCGTTAAAGAATTATGGAAAAATGGTATATACTCTGAAAGCGGCATGGGCTGTACCGGCCCTATAGTCCTTGTTCCCGAAGATGAAGGAGCTAAAGCAGAGGATATACTCATTAAAAGCGGCTATCTTTTAAGATAAGGCAGCGCGTATACAACTATAATAACGAACTTAAAAGTCTATGAACAGAGATAGAAGACCTGTGTGGAATCAATTATTCCATGCGGGTTTTCTTTTTATGCATATTATGAATTTTACCGTGTAAAATTGATGAGAAATGATTTCATGTGAAATCATTATATCATAATATAAGAAAATGACTGCTCATATACATGAAGGGGAACCACTTTTTTTTAAAATAATTTGGATGTTTTATAAAATAATTATTTAAAAAATTTTTGAACAAGTTATTGACCTTAATGTTACATTAAACTTTATACTTAAAATGCAGGTATAAACAAAACCTATTGATATATGTTTTTGTATTTATAAAATCTATTACGATGTAAAAACAAGGAAATCATCGCGGCAGCTTGAAAGCAATGAGTCTAATTTAAGGAAAATTCAATAAATGATACTGCAAGTTCTTAATGGTTTTGCTGCAACTAATCCTTATATTGTAAGAATGTATATAATGAAGAATTATATAAAACCCAAATTACAAAATCAGGAGGCGTTCTTATGAAAAAACCTTTAAGCAAGTCTTTGAAAACCTTTTATGGTATAGGAGACTTGGGATTTTCTCTCATGACCAGCGTGGGTATGTATCTTCAAACCTACTTCTTAACCGACGTTGCAGGATTCAACCTTGCCCTTGTTGCACTCATTATTACTCTTCCTAATACCATCGATGCCATATTCTCTGCTGTATACGGTGCCATCATCGATACCATAAAACCTATGAAATGGGGCAAATTGCGTTCATGGCTAATTGTCACGCCGCCCCTTGTCGTATTATTCATGACACTGCAGTATACAAAAATAGGTTCTGACTATGTGGCAGCCATAATCATCATTGCCAGTGCCATTATATCAAAGCCGCTGCTTAATACTCCCTGGGTGGCAAACCTTGCTCTCATTCCGGTATTAGCCAGCAATACACAAGAAAAAGTACTGCTTTCTTCAAGAAGAATGTTCTGGTCCAGTATATCAAGATTATTTTTCTCCTACATAAGCACACCCCTAGCCATATTTTTTGGCGCAATATCTGGAAGTCTGATCTTTGGATATACTGTACTTCAATTCTTAATGGCAGCAAGCATGTGGATAGGTTATTTTATCATCTTTAAACTGACAGACGGATATGAAGATCTTCCGGCTGAAGGTGCGGCTGTAAATCAAAGCAAAACTGCAGTCAAAAAGAAAGAAAAAGCCTCACTGGGTGATATTTTAAGAAACCTATTTCAAAATCCACCTCTTTTATTTCTCTTGCTTGCCGATTACGGAAGAAATATTGCAGTTTTCATAATGTCAGGAGCCGTTGCATACTATTATACTTACGTGGCTGAAAATATGGCTCTTATGCCTTTGCATATGCTTGTTACATCCATAGGAACATTATTAGGAACACTTGCCTCACCGGCAGTAAGCAAAAAACTAAATACGCGCTCCATGACAATTATCGGAACCCTTACATCTGGGGCGATATATCTTGTTGCAACCTTCATAGGTCTGAACACTTATTTGTTTATTGCAGCCTTCACGGCAGCAGCCTTTGTAAGCGGAATATCCGGTTCGTCAAACGTTGCCCTCTATAGTGATACAATTGTTTACGGAGAATGGAAGACAGGGCAAAACACTGCAGGATTCATTATGGGTCTTATGAACCTTCCTTTAAAGGTTGGCAAGATGACCAACGGTGTTATAATGACTTCCGCCCTTGCATCCATTGGATTTGTCGCAAAAATGGCACCTACACCGGCGTTGAAATCCGGTATTATAAACATAATCGCTATGGTTCCTGCTTTGGGGCTTATTTTCACTGGTCTGGTACTGTTATTCGGATTCAGGCTTAACGAAGCAAGAGTAAAACAAATGCAGGAAGAAATAAATATGAGGAAGCAGGAGACAGCAACCGTTTAAGATGGTTGGGTCATTGATACTGGGACATTTTTAATAAATAATCTTAATATAAGTTAAAGACGGGGAAATATCCTTACCCGTGTATTTGATAAAATAGCAAGGAGGTATATATATGCATCTTGAGAAAAGGTATGTAGACGTGCATAAAATAGTTTTTGATGAAAAGACCTATATCGAAAAGGGCGAGCTGCATGTCTGCAAAAAAGAACTTGTAGATCTTGCAATGGATTTTCACTTTGAAAGTATTGATTTCGAACTGGCACATCCCGGCGATAGCTGCCGCCTGTCCAATGTATGCGACTGCATACAGCCTATGTACAAACTTGGAGAAGGCTCATCGACTTTCCCGGGTATAGTTGATGAGGTAAAGCGTGTAGGCACCGGTTCAAGCGTCGTTCTTCGCGGCGTCAGCATCACCGAAATCCTTCTGTTACCTACGGGAAGCCAGACCCTGGATATGTCGGGTCCGGGAGCCGAAAAATCTTTGTTATTGACCGGACAGGCCCATATATGCATACTGGCCAAAATAGCTGCGGGAGTTCAGAACAATGCATATTTTAATGCATTAAACATAGCATCAAAGAAGGTGGCAAAGTATATTGCCCAATGTGCAAAAGACTGCATCCCCGATGAAGTGGAAACCTTTGAATTAAAGAAGGAGGGTTTGGAGAACCTGCCAAGGATAGCTTATATATATCAGGTATTCTCCCACGCCCCTTTAAACGATACCGCTTATTACGGCGATGGCTGTGCAACCATGCTGCCTACTATAGTACATCCCAATGAAATACTTGACGGAGCCCTGGTATTCCGCGATTACCATTCTACTTCCAATTCGGCGCCTACCTATGCTATTCAGAATCATCCCGTTATATTGGAATTAATGGACCGCCACGGGAAAGATATAAACTTTATTGGAGTTATTCTGTCCAATACTCCGGCGGAGGTCATTAATAAAAATAGAAATGCCATGATGTGTGCCGGCCTTGCAAAATATCATCTTAATGCAGATGGGGTCATTATCACAAAGCAGGGCGGTGGTCATCCCCAGATAGATACAGGTCTAAACTGCGATTACAATGAAGAGCTGGGCATAAAGACTGTATTACTGCTTACGGAATTCCTATCTGCTAACAGCCCCATTGAGGAACTGGTGTTATTTTCTACTCCAAACGCAAATGCTATGGTCACCAACGGTTGTCTTAATTTTGTGGACCTGCCGAAGGTAGACCGTGTAATTGGCCCAACTGTAATGCCGGGACGGGTCCAGGGGGATGTATACGGCCCCTTAACCCTTAGTATAAACTCAATAAGAGAATCTATCAGCCAGATTGGGAATACCAATTTAACCACTGTAGTCTATTAAGAAAGGAGAATAGCAGTAATGGAAAAGACTAAGGTTGTATATTATATTAACCAGTTTTTTGGCCAGGAAGGCGGCGAAGAAGCCGCCAGCACAGGTATAAAGGTCCATGAAGGCTCATTTGGTGTGGTACAGAGCTTTAAAGAAGCTTTCGGTGAAGACTGTGAAGTGCTGGCAACTATCGTTTGCGGAGATAACTATATAGCTGAAAAGCTAGAGGAAGTAACTGCAGAAATTGTTAAGATAATAGAAGGCTACAAGCCTGACTTGTTTGTTGCAGGCCCTGCTTTTGGTGCAGGCCGTTACGGAGTAGCCTGCGGTTCTCTTTGCTCTGCCGTTACCAAAAAGATGAAAATTCCGGTAGTTACTGCCATGAATGAAGTAAACCCTGGCGTAGAATTATACAGGAAAGATATTTATATTTTAAAGACCGGCACCAATGCAAGGACTATGAAGAATGATACCGCTAACATGGCCCAATTTGCCAAAAAGCTTTTAAATAAGGTTGAGCTTAAATCACCGGATGAAGAAGGCTATTTTATGCGGGGCTTTAAAAGGAATGTGGTTGCAGAGAAAAAGCCTGCAAAGCGTGCAGTTGACATGCTTCTCGATAAGGTTCACGGCCGTGAGTTTAAGTCCGAAATTCCCCTTCCGGTGACGGAAGACATCAAGAAACCTGAGCCGATTAAAGACCTTAAAAAGGCTACCATAGCACTGGCGACCGACGGCGGCTTATATCCGGCTGACAACCCGGATAAGATGCCCAGTGCAGCCGCAGACCGTTTTTGTGCATATGACATTTCAAGTGTAGACTCTCTGAAGCAAGGCGATTATATTATACGTCATGGCGGCTATGATCAGACCTTCAGCAATGCGGATCCCAACCGCCTTGTGCCGGTAGACTCCATGCGTGTACTTGAAAGGGAAGGATTTATTGGAAAGCTGCATGATAAGTTTTTAGCCACTACCGGTTTGGTCGCACCAGTTGAATATGCCACTAAGACCGGCAGGCAAATGGTTGAATACGTAAAGGACCACAACATCGATGCTGTTGTCTTAACTTCCACCTGAGGCACCTCAACTCGCTGCGGTGCAGTGATTTGCAGAGAGCTTGAGCGTGCGGGTATACCTGTAGTACAGGTGTGTAATATGACTCCGGTAGCCAATGCAGTTGGAGTCAACCGCATGTGGACTTCTTCAAGCATTAAATATCCCCTTGGGTTCCCGGAGATGACGCCTGATATTGAATTAGAAGAGCGTATCAGAAAAACCAGAGAAGTCTTAGAATATCTGACAAAATAATATTAAGAACCGTTAAAAAGGGCCGGCTCAATTTTGAACAACCTTGGATGTTCAAAATTGAGCCGCCTTTTTAATTTTTTTAAAAGCTATTGACCTTAAGGTTACATTAAACTCTATACTTAATATTGTTATTTAAATAACCAATTACAATATATATTATTATTTAAAAAAGCTATTACAATGTAAAAATGAGGAAAACACTATGGCAGCTTGAAAACATTGACAGTAATGTCGGATAAACATTATAAAAAAGCACTGGAGGTTATTAATGCTTGTATCACAACTAATCCTTAATTGTAAGTATATAATGTAATGTTATATAAAATCAAAATATTACAAAAGTAGGAGGCATTCTTATGAAAAAACCTTTAAGCAAGTCTTTAAAAACATTTTATGGTGTGGGAGATTTGGGATTCTCTCTTATGACCAGTGTCGGCATGTACCTTCAAGCCTACTTTCTAACCGATGTTGCAGGCTTCAACCTTGCACTGGTTGCACTTATTATTACTCTTCCCAATACCATTGATGCCATATTCTCTGCCGTATACGGCGCGATTATTGACGGCGTTAAACCAATGAAGTGGGGAAAATTACGTTCATGGCTTCTCGT
This sequence comes from Oxobacter pfennigii, assembly GCF_001317355.1. NCBI lineage: Bacteria > Bacillati > Bacillota > Clostridia > Eubacteriales > Clostridiaceae > Oxobacter > Oxobacter pfennigii. The sequence goes on along the minus strand of NZ_LKET01000032.1, from coordinate 424,508 downwards.
TGCACCTCCATTTGTTGTGATATTTATGGCCTTGCAATATACAAAGATAGGGCCTGATAATATCGCAGCGGCAATTATCATAGTAAGTGCTCTTATATCAAAACCATTGATGAATACTCCCTGGGTAGCCAATGTAGCTCTTATTCCATTGCTGGCCAATAATCCTCAGGAAAAGGTCCTGCTTTCTTCCAGAAGAGGATTTTGGTCAAGCCTTTCCAGGTTATTCTTCTCCTATATAAGCACACCGCTGGCTTTATTCTTTGGTGCCGTAACCGGCAGCCCGATACTTGGTTATACAATTCTTCAGGGGCTCATGGCATGCTGTATGTGGTGGGGCTACTTAGCTATTTTTAAAATGACGGATGGATATGAAGAGCTTCCTGTTAATGGTGCAGAAGTTCAACAGACAAAGGCTGCAGCTAAAAAGAAAGAAAAAGCCTCAGCCGGTGATATTTTGAGAAATTTATTCCAGAATCCACCGCTGATAGCCCTTTTGCTTGCTGATTATGGCCGGAATATTTCAACCTTTATAATATCCGGAGCTGTTGCTTATTATTACACTTATGTAGCTCAAAATATGGCCCTCATGCCCCTCCATTTGCTTATTACATCTTTTGCGGCAATTTTAGGCACACTTTCTACGCCTGTATTAAACAAGAAATTAAATACGCGTACAACAACTATTATCACAGCTTTAGCAGCCGGCGGTTTTTTATTAATTGCGAAGTTTATGGGATTGCAAACTTACCTGTTTATAGCAGCTTGTTCATGCTATTCCTTTGTTAACGGGATAGTAACCTCGACATTTGTTGCCTTATACAGCGATACAATTGTTTATGGCGAATGGAAAACTGGGCAAAATACCGCAGGATTTATTATGGGTCTTATGAACCTGCCTTTAAAAGTAGGTAAAATGACAAATGGAGTTATAATGACTACTGCCCTTGCAGCCATCGGATTTGTTGCAAAAATGACACCTACGCCGGCGTTAAAATCAGGCATTATCAATATTATTGCGTTGGTACCGGCTATAGCATTAATATTTACCGGTATGGTAGTACTTTTTGGGTTCAGGCTGACTGAAGCCAATTTAAAACAAATGCAGGAAGAAATAAATGCAAGAAAGCAAGAAGTAATGGCCGGCTAAGACAAATTATTGTTTTATAAATATTCCTACATTCATGTATCTTTAATAAAAAAAATTGACGAAACATTCTTAACCATTTCGTCAATGAAACTGCGAGGAGGCATAATATGCATTTAGAGAAAAGGTATGTAGATGTGCATAAAGTGGTTTTTGATGAAAAAACTTTCGTGGAAAGGGGTGTACTGCATGTCTGCAAAAACGAACTAATTGATATAGCAATGGATTTTCACTTTGAAAGTATAGATTTCGAATTGGCACATCCCGGAGAGAGCTGCCGCTTGTCTTATGTATGCGATTGTATCCAGCCCATGTATAAGCTGGATGGTGCATCAACTTTCCCCGGCATAGTTGATGAAATAAAGCGTGTGGGTACCGGTGCCAGCGTTATATTGCGCGGCGTCAGCGTTACTGAAGTCATGACTCAGCCGACAGTGAGCGTATCAACCCTTGATATGTCAGGGCCCGGAGCCGAGGAATCCTTTGTACTGCCAAAGCTGGTTCACATTTGCATGCTGGCTAAGATTGCTCCCGATTCACAAAAAGATGCTTATTTAAATGCAATAAACATAGCATCAAAGAAGGTGGCAAAATATATTGCCCAGTGTGCAAAAGACTGCATCCCCGATGAAGTGGAAGCTTTTGAATTAAAGAAGGAGGGTTTGGAGAACCTGCCTAGGGTAGCTTATATATTTCAGGTATTCTCCCATGCTCCTGTGACCGATACCGTTTATTACGGAGACGGGTGCGCAACCATGCTTCCCACTGTCGTGCATCCAAATGAAATACTGGATGGTGCACTGGTATTCCGCGATTACTATTCGACTTCTAATGTATCGCCTACCTATTTCTTTCAGAATCATCCTGTTATCCGGGAATTAATGGGACGCCACGGCAAGGATCTGAATTTTGCCGGAGTTATTATATCCAATACACCTGCCGAGGTTGTCAATAAAAACAGAAATGCCATGATGTGTGCCGGCCTTGCTAAGAATGTCATTAATGCGGACTGTGCCATTATCACAAAAATGGGCGGCGGACATCCCCAGATAGATACGGGCTTAAACTGCGATTACTGTGAGGAATTGGGAGTAAAGACGGTGCTCCTATTAACGGAATTTTTGTCTGCACAAAGCCCCATTGATGAGCTGGTGCTATTCTCCACTGAAAATGCAAATGCTATGGTTACCAATGGCTGTCTGGTACATGTAGACTTGCCAAAAGTAGACCGTGTTATCGGCCAAACCACCATACCCAACCGCGCCACTAACAGCGCCATTGATGTGCATGGCCCGCTGACACTCTTGACAAGCGCAATCAGAGAGTCTATGAGCCAGATTGGATATACCAATCGTTCTTCAGTAGTCTACTAAGAAAGGAGAGAAACAGGTATGGAAAAGACTAAGGTTGTATATTACATTAACCAGTTCTTTGGCCAGGAAGGCGGCGAAGAAGCTGCCAGTACGGGGATAAAAATACACAGCGGAGCCTTTGGTGTGGCTAAAAGTTTTGAAGAGGCTTTCGGTGAAGAATGTGAAGTACTGGCAACTATAGTTTGCGGAGACAACTATATTGCAGAAAGGTTGGAAGAAGTAACATCAGAAATTGTTAATATAATAGAAGGCTACAAACCTGACCTTTTCGCTGCAGGACCTGCTTTTGGAGCAGGCCGCTACGGAGTGGCCTGCGGTTCTCTTTGCTCTGCCGTTACCAAGAAAATGAAAATTCCGGTAGTTACTGCTATGAATGAAGTAAACCCGGGCGTGCAGATGTACAGGAAGAATATATACATTTTAAAAACCGGTACCAATGCAAGGACAATGAAGAATGATACCTCCAATATGGCACAGTTTGCCAAGAAGCTTTTAAAAAAGGAGGAGCTTAAATCTCCTGAAGAAGAAGGCTATTTTATGCGGGGTTTTAAAAGAAACATATTCGTGGATAAATATCCTCCCAGGCGTGCAGTTGATATGCTCCTTGATAAGTACTACGGCCGGGAATTCAAGTCTGAAATTCCTCTGCCTACATCGGAGAAAATAGAAAGGCCTGAACCTATTAAGGATCTTAAAAAAGCCACAATAGTATTGGCAACAGACGGAGGATTATATCCTGCTGATAATCCTGATAAGATGCCTACCGCAAGCGCAGACCGTTTCTGTGCATATGATATATCGGGAGTTGATTCCTTAAAGCAGGGGGATTATATTATACGCCACGGCGGATATGACAATACCTACAGTAATGCAGACCCCAACCGTCTGGTACCTGTGGACGCTTTTCGCGCCCTTGAAAAGGAAGGATTTATAGGAAAGCTTCACGATAAATTTTTATCCACTACCGGTTTGGTGGCGCCGGTTGAATTTGCGACAAAGACAGGAAAGCAGATGGTTAAATACGTTAAAGACCACAACATAGACGCTGTTGTTTTAACTTCCACCTGAGGCACCTCCACTCGCTGCGGTGCAGTGATTTGCAAAGAGTTAGAGCGTGCAGGCATACCTGTGGTACAGGTGTGCAATATGACCCCGGTAGCAAATGCTGTGGGAGTAAACCGTATGTGGACTTCCTCCAGTATTAAATATCCTTTAGGATTTCCAGAAATGACACCGGATGTTGAATTGGAGGAGCGTGTAAGAAAAGCAAAAGAAGTGCTGGAATATCTGACAAAGTAATGAAAAAGGGGTTAAGCTTAACCCCTTTTATTTTTTCTCTTATTTTTTTTCTTGAGTTCCTGGGACAGCAGTGACAGAAAAACGGGAAGAGCCGGATTTTTGTTTGTATTAAGCCAAACTGCATCTGTTCCTACTGTAGCCATATCTATATCAGGCGGCAGTTGGATGGAATCAATGGTTTCCTTTCCTAGGAAAATCTGGCTTTCTCCTAAAAGTGACACTCCGGAATTGGCTTCTAAATACAAAAGTATTGCGCTTAATGAGTTTGTTTCAATAATTTTCTTCACGGGAAAAGGGAGGTGTTCTAAATAATTATAAGTTCTCAATACCGGGTCAATATGAAATTGAATAAACGTATCTTCAGAAAAATCATATACAGATAAATTTTCTTTCTTGTATAAAGGGTGTCTCTTGGAAAAATAAATGCGGGGGAGTGTACGTGTAACAGCCATTCTCCTCTTGGCAGGATGCTTAATGTCATACATGGAAAACATAAAGCATAAATCAATTTCACCTAAGCTTAACTTTTCAAATAATTCTCTCGGGGAATGAACTACCAGCTGAATGTTTAAGCTTGGCTCTTCAATTTTAAATTTTTTTATGAACTCGGGTAAAATCCGATTTATATCCATAGTTTCGCAAAAACCTGCTTTGATTGTACTGCGTATTTTAGTACCGGAATTTTGAACATTTACTATGAGATTTTCCATTTTGGGCAATATATCGGATAAACCTCTGGATAAGATTATGCCGCTGTCAGTAGGAGCAACACCTAAAGCAGACCTTTCAAATAGCTTTACTCCCAACTCGCTTTCAAGCTGGGATATTTTTTTGCTTATATTTGATTGAGAGGTGAACATAGCTTTAGCAGCCTTTGTGATATTCATATGCTCCATTACGGCCATGAAATATCGCAGTTGTAATAATTCCATTTTATCCCATCCTCAAATCTTATTAGGAAACAAATTCAGCATAATGCAGGTAAGTAAATTTAATTGAAAAATAATAATATTATATATTCGAAAACTTTATGTTAAGAAGTGCTCATTTTCAGGGTGCTATAAGGATATATTACAATAAAAATTGAATTATTCAGATAGAAATCAATGTTATGAATATTAAATATACTTTCATATTATTATGTTCTGTAAAATTAAGACCGAGTCTATTATAAAGGATTATTGCTCTAAATTCAAGGATGGCTATTTCTTTACTAAAAAAGGTCGCTCTAAACCAATTTAGCATATGGTTATAGGGCGGCTATTTTTATGATTTTATATCTATTCTAAAGCAGCCGGAAAAACAATAATTATTAATATAGCCGGATATTACTGCCATATAATTCCTGCTATATACTTAAATTGAGATAAGCTTAAAAATTTAATAAGGGGGTTTGTATGTTATGCATCTTGAGAAAAGATATGTAGATGTGCAAAAGGTGGTTTTTGATGAAAAAACCTTCATTGAAAAAGGCATACTGCATGTATGCAAAAAAGAACTTATAGCTGAAGCCATGGATTTCCACTTTGAAAGCGTGGATTTTGAACTGGCGCATCCCGGTGAGAGCTGCCGCTTAACTTATGTATGTGATTGCGTGCAGCCCATGTACAAAACAGGTGAAGGTGCGGCAACTTTTCCCGGAATTGCTGACGAGGTTAAGAGAGTAGGAAATGGGGTCAGCATAGTATTAAGAGGCGTGTGCATTACTGAAATAATGGCTGTTTCAGCCGGAGGAGTACAAACTCTTGATATGTCAGGGCCTGCTGCCGAACAATCCTATGCTTTGCCCAAATTGATTCACGTATGCCTGTTAGCCAAACCGGCGCCCGGCGTGCAAAATGATGCCTATTTCGATGCTGTTAACATTGCATCCAAGAAAGTGGCAAAATATGTTGCAAAGTGTGCAAAAGATTATACTCCCGATGAAGTTGAAACCTTCGAGCTCAAGAAGGAGGGCTTGGAGGATCTTCCGAGAGTGGCTTATATATTTCAGATATTCTCCCATGCTCCGTTGAATGACACAGCTTATTACGGTGATGGATGCGCTTCAATGATGCCCATTGTGGTACATCCCAATGAAATATTGGACGGAGCATTAGTTTACCGTGATTACTATACAGCAGGCAATTCATCGCCCACTTACTCCCTTCAGAACCATCCCGTCATATTGGAACTTATTAAGCGTCATGGCAAAGATATAAATTTTGCGGGAGTAATCATGTCCAATACCCCTGCAGAGATTGTAAATAAAAACAGGAATGCTATGATGTGTGCCGGCCTTGCAAAATATCACTTAAATGCAGATGGTGTAATAATAACAAAACAGGGAGGCGGACACCCGCAGATAGACACAGGTTTAAATTGTGACTATTGCGAGGAATTGGGAATAAAGACAGTGCTTTTATTAACGGAATTCCTATCTGTAGGAAATCCAATTACTGAGCTGGTGCTCTTTTCCACTAAAAATGCAGATGCCATGGTAACCAACGGCTGCATATCAATGGTGGATTTTCCTAAAGTTGACCGCGTAGTGGGCATCCCCACGATGATAAACAGAAATACTCTAAGCTCCATGGATTTGTATGGGCCTTATACCATGGCAGCCTATTCCGCCATAAGGGATTTTATAAGTCAGATTGGAAATACCCATTTTACTTCTGTAGCTTATTAAGAAAGGAGAGTATCAGATGGAAAAAACCAAGGTTGTATATTATATAAATCAGTTCTTCGGTAAAGAAGGCGGTGAAGAAGCTGCCAGTATGGGGATAAAGATTCATGAGGGAGCCTTTGGTGTATCACAGAGCTTTCAGGAAGCCTTTGGTGAAGTATGTGAAGTACTGGCAACCATCGTTTGCGGAGACAACTATATAGCAGAAAATTTACAGGAAGTAACGGCAGAAATTCTTAAAATAGTAGAAGGCTACAGCCCTCAATTGTTTGCCGCAGGGCCAGCCTATGGCGCTGGACGCTATGGAGTTGCCTGCGGTTCACTTTGTTCTGCAGTCACAAAGAAGCTTAAGATCCCCGTAGTGACTGCCATGAATGAAGTGAACCCTGGCGTTGAGATATACAGAAAGGATATTTATATTTTAAAGACGGGGACCAATGCCAGGACCATGAGAAATGATACGGCCAATATGGCACAGTTTGCAAAGAAGCTATTAAATATGGAGGAGCTTAAATCCCCCGATGAAGAAGGATATTTTATGAGGGGCTATAAGAAAAATGTTGTTTCTGCAAAGCTTCCTCCCGAACGTGCCGTTGATATGCTTTTAGATAATATTTACGGCCGCCAATTCAAATCCGAAATACCTCTTCCGGCAAAAGAGGATATCCAAAAACCACAGCCGGTTTTAGATTTGTCAAAAACCACCATAGTGCTGGCAACAGACGGAGGCCTGTATCCTGCCGACAATCCCGATAAAATGCCCAGCGCGGCAGCAGACCGTTTCTGCGCTTATGATATTGACGGAAAGGACAGCCTTAAAGCCGGTGACTATATCATACGCCATGGAGGCTATGACAACTCATTCAGCAATGCGGACCCCAACCGCTTAGTACCGGTAGATTCCATGCGTGAACTGGAAAGACAGGGAGTTATAGGAAAGCTTCATGATAAGTTCTTAGCTACTACCGGCCTTGTTGCACCCGTTGAATATGCGGAAAAAACAGGAAGGCAGATGGTTCAGTATGTGAAGGACCACAATATTGACGCCGTTGTCCTAACCTCCACTTGAGGCACCTCTACTCGCTGCGGTGCAGTGATTTGCAGAGAGCTTGAGCGTGCAGGCATCCCTGTAGTCCAGGTGTGCAATATGACTCCGGTGGCTAATGCTGTGGGAGTTAACCGTATGTGGACTTCCTCCAGTATAAAATATCCCCTTGGCTTTCCGGACATGACCCCGGACGTTGAAAAGGAAGAGCGCATAAGAAAAACAAAAGAGGTATTGGAATATCTGATGAATTAAAAAGAAAAGAGCTTCAAGCTTGTGTTATTAGCTTGAAGCTCTTTTCTTTTTAATTTAATTCTTCCTATTAAAACTTTTGCCGCCCTTATGATGTCTAATAAGTGAGAGGAGGAGATTTAGTGCAAAAAAACAAACAGCTGTTTGAAAAATTTATTAATCAAAATATCGATAATGCATATCGTTTTGCATATTCTTATGTAAAAAATCAGCAATATGCGGAGGATGTTGTCAGCCAAAGCGTAATTAAGGCATTGTCTGCCTTGGATAAGCTGAAAGAACCTGAATTCATGAAGAGCTGGTTTTACAGGATTATTATAAACACATCAATAACATATTTAAATAAAAACAAGAAAAGCATTTACATAGGCCTTGATGACGTGGAGGATATTGATAATGCGGTTGACACATACGAGAATATCGATTTAAAAGAGGCCATAGAAAAGCTTCCTGAAAAGTACAGAAGCATTATAATACTTCGCTATTTTGAGGATTTTTCTCTGAATGAGATTGCAGATATAACGGGTGAAAATCTAAATACTGTCAAGACCAGGTTATATAAGGCTCTTAAAATTCTTAAATTGGAAATGGAGGATACGGAACTATGATGACTCGCCGGTTGGAAGAACTAAAAACAGAATATAAGAATATAAAAGCGCCGGAACGATTAAAAGTGAGGATCAGCAGGATTATAAAAATAAGGTTTATTATGAAAAAAGTTATAAAATCAGCTGCGTGTGCAGCAGTTTTTCTGGGAGTATTTATAGGAGCGCTTAACGGAATTCCGGCTTTTGCAAAAAGCATGGCAAGTATCAGCGGGATGGAGCCTGTAGTTAAGATATTAACCTTTGGAAGATATCAGATAAATGACGGCAATTTTTCAGCGGATGTTGTTACACCTAAAATAGAAGGTCTGCTGGATAAAGAGCTGCAGGACAGGATTAATAACGACTTTAAGGAAAATGCAAATCTTATTATTTCAGAGTTTGAAAAGGATTATAAAGAAATAAAAAAGGCAGATCCAGAAGCTCATATGGGTATAGAATATAATTATCAAATTTTAACGGATAACGATAATATTTTAGCAATTGATGTGTATTTGCTGAATACTGTGGGCTCATCGTCGACAATTCATAAATTTTATACCATAAACAAAAAAAACGGAGAGCTTTTAACATTGCCTTCATTATTTAAAGAAAACGCCGATTATGTAAACGTATTAAGCCAATATATCCTTTCCGAAATGAAAAGGCAAAATGAGGCAGGAGAAAATATGTTCTGGCTGGAAGAAGATAGCTTCGCCGAACCCTTTACCCAAATTAAGCCGGACCAGAATTTCTACATTGATAATAGAGGAGATTTGGTAATATGTTTCGATAAATATGAGGTGGCACCGGGTGCCTCAGGTTCTCCCGAATTTATTATTCCAAAGGATATTATAAGCAATATTCTGGAATAAATCTTAATTATTATAAAACCTTCATTCTTATTTTTATGCGTTATTTTTCAGCGTCATCTATGATATCCGGGTATAAAATAAAAACAAATATGCAAAAAATAGGTTTGGAGGTGTGATATTATGGATTTTACTTTATCAACAAAAGAAAGAATGCTCTTAGAAGATGAAAAAAGCCATGAGCAGATGTGCATTGAAAAGTATACTAACTATGCAAATCTTGCAAAAGACGTTCAATTGCAGCAATTATTCAATACCAATGCCCAGGCTGAACGAACACATTTAGATACCATAAATCAATTGCTAAGCGGAACAATTCCTCAAATGAACCAGCAGCAAAACCAAGGCTCACAGCAGCAGCCGGCAAACCAGAACATGAACAATAATGCCCAGGCAGGCGGAATTAACTTTTCTGATGCCAGCATGTGCAAGGATTTACTGATGGCAGAAAAATATGTTTCGGGTACTTACGATACTGCAATTTTCGAGTTCAGGGATCCAAGAGTCCGCGATGTACTGAACCATATACAAAAAGAAGAGCAAAAACATGGTGAGTCCATATTTAAATATATGGAAAGCAAGGGAATGTACAACGTCCAATAATCATAAGGGAGCCTAGGCTCCCTTATATTAATGTTTAATTTTATTTCATAATGATGGTATAATAGTTTAAACGAAATGATTGGAGTTGAGAATCATGGGAAAACCTTCTATCATAGCTATTGTAGGTTCATTGAGAAAAGACTCATTCAATAGACAGTTAGCAAAAAAAGCCAAGGAAATTATAGGTGGCAGAGCAGAATTCGAGATCCTTGAATACTCAGATGTACCCCTTTTCAATCAGGATACGGAGTTTCCTGCACCGGAAGCCGTGAAGCGCGTTCGAGATATTGTCAAGGCGGCAGACGGTATATGGTTTTTTACACCCGAATACAACCACTATTTTCCGGGAGTATTGAAAAATTTAATTGACTGGCTTTCACGGTCTGTAAGCCGTGACATACCGCCTCTTTTATCGGGAAAGCCGGCGGCAATAAGCGGTGTCACACCCAGTATGTCAGGTACGGGAATTGCCCAGGATCATCTGGTTACTCTGATAAGCTTTTTAAATATGCACATAATGAATGTCCCTCGCTTGACTATACCCAATGTTATGCAGCAGTTGGATGAAGGTGGGAATCTATTATTGACTGCCAGTGCTCCTTATCTTGAAAAGCAGGCCGATGCATTTATTCGTTTCATAGAAGAGAAAAAGAAATAATTTATAAATATCATAAAAAACTGCCCTGAAGGGCAGTTTTTTAATGTCTGCACCAATTTGTACTGAATAGATGGGTAATTTCAGCACAAAATAAAGGTAATATAAATTGAGGGAGGTTATTTAATGAAAAAACCTGTACTATTAATTACATTTCTATATTTATTTACTTTAACAGGCTGTAGTGAACGAGTGGGGACCGGCAATAACAATGCGGCTAATACCGAAGTAAAATGGACAGAAGTTACACGCTTTGAGGGAAATAGCATAAAAGATACCGGAACCTTTGAAATAACCTCATCCGAATGGAGAATATCCTGGGATACAAAGCCCGGAGACTATGGAGCAATGAACTTTCAGATATATATCTACAAACCGGATAAAAGTTTGGTTGACGTGGCGGCAAATGTCATCGGGGAATCCAAAGACAGCAGTGTTCAAAGAGGCAGCGGCGAATATTATCTGACCATTAATTCTGCTCAGCCCTATACCGTTATTATTGAGGAAAAAAAGTAAATATGATTTTATAAAGGATTTCTACCTTTGGGTGCAAGTCCTCTTATTTTGTTATACTTAATATATAAATTACTTTATATTAATGTTGGGAGATGTTATTTTGAAAAAATTGATTTTAATAAGCGGTACAATGGGTGCCGGCAAAAGTACAGTAAGCAGCGAGCTTAAAAACATTTTGCCCTGCAATGTGTTTCTAGACGGTGACTGGTGCTGGGACATGCAGCCCTTTACGGTAACAGAGGAAACTAAGGAAATGGTCCATGATAATATCGCCCATATTTTGAACAATTTTATAAAATGCTCTGAGTATGAAAATATAATATTTTGCTGGGTCATGCATGAGCAAAGCATTATCGATGAGGTTTTATCAAGGCTTGATACATCTGGTACATCAGTAAAAGTATTTTCATTGATTGTAAATGAGAAAGCTTTAACAGACAGGCTTTTTGAAGATGTGAAAAAGGGAATCAGGACAGAGGATATAATTAAAAGAAGTATAGAGAGAATCCCTTTATATCAAAATCTTGATACTATAAAAATAGATGCCAGCAATATTTCAGCTAAAGAAGCAGCACAGCTTATAAAGGATAAACTAAAATAATAGAAGTTCATGAAGGAATACGAAAGTATTCTTTTTTTATTCAGCCAAAATTCACATTACCGACAATTAAAATACATATTGAACACTTATACTTATCCCATACAAGCTAAGGAGGTTGTTTGATTTGAAAAATAAAAGCCTATTGATGCTGTCCTCTTTTATAATTAGCGTTGCAGTAATTACATCCTGTACTGCTGCTAATACCGGAGGAGAAGGCAGTAAAAATTCAAATACCAATAATATTGAAGCAGAAAGCACTGTAAATGCTATACAGGCCGTGACAGTTGAATATGAAAAGGATGATTATTATTTTGATTGGAAGAGCGGAAGCTATGAGACAATCGATTTAAGCAAGGGCTCGGCTTCAATTGATAAAAGCGGCATATACGAAATAACCGGCACCTTGAAGGAAGGAAGCCTGACAGTTGAAGTCGATAAAACCAAGGATGAAGGAACTGTATTTTTGATATTAAATAATATCAATATTTCAAATTCGGCTTCAGCCCCTATATATATAAAAGAAGCCAAAAAGGCTGTGCTTATTCTGGAAAATGAAACCTCAAATAATGTTTACCAGGGGAGCGAAAGTACAGCTGATGAGAACGGTGAGCCCAGTGCCGCCATTTTTTCAAAGGCGAACCTTACAATAACAGGCAGCGGTACCATAAGTGTCACCTCTGATTACAATGACGGTATAACCAGCAAGGATGACCTTAAAATAACAGACGGTACTATTAAAATCAATTCAAAAGCCGATGGTATCGTAGGCAAGGATATTCTAGCTATAGAAAAGGCCGATGTGACAATTATTGCTGGCAAAGACGGTATGCGTTCCACAAATGACACCGATGAAAATAAGGGAAACGTGATAATAAAGGAAGGGGTATATACCATAACCGCAAACAACGATGGTATACAGGCCTATAGTACATTACAAATAGACGGAGGTATATTCAATATAACCACAGGGGGAGGATATACCGGCAAAGTCATTAACGAGAATACAGAATGGTCGGGAAGAATTGGAAGGGAACTCCAGCAGACTCAAGATACAACCCCTAATGAAGACTCAGACAGTATGAAAGGCTTAAAAGCCACTGGCGGAATGATTATAAACAACGGCACCTTTACTTTATCAAACAGCGATGATTCTATCCACAGCGGCGGTAATATCATAATAAACGGAGGAACCATTGCCGCAAGTACAGATGATGACGGAATACATTCAGATGCCGGTATTACCATTAATGGAGGCATCATCGATATTAAAAACAGTTATGAAAGCATCGAGGGTGTAGATATAACTGTAAATAGCGGCAAAATCAATATGAATGCAAGGGATGACGGGTTTAATGTAAACGATTCTTCGGGGCTTTTGACATTAAACGGCGGGGAAATATATTTAAATTCCGGGGGAGACGGACTTGATTCCAATGGTTCCGTCAATATGACAGGAGGGGCAGTTTATGTAGAAGGTCCTGTAAACAGCGGTAATGGTGCCATTGATTATGACAGGCAATTTACCATAAGCGGAGGAATACTCATAGCGTCCGGCAGCAGCGGTATGGCCCAAACTCCTGATACAAGCTCAACTCAGCCTTCAATAATGATGTATTTTTCAACAGTACAGCAAGCAGGTACAAAAATCACATTAAAAGATGATAACGGTAAAGAGATTATATCTTTTGCTCCGGCAAAGCAATTCGGGACTATTGTAATATCCGCACCGGATTTAAAAACCGGCTCAAACTATACCCTGTACAGCAACGAAAGTCAGATTGTTTCATTCAGCTTATCGGATACGGTTACTTACGTAAATGAATCCGGAGTGACAACCAATCAAAGCAGGGGTCCGCAGGGAGGAAACCCTCAAGGCGGAGGCTTTAATACAGGAGCACCCGGCAGTGAAAGGCCTCAAAGGCCGGAGGGTGCAAGACAGCCGGGAGCTTGAGCAGTCTAGGATATAAGGATGTAAAGGGTGATTTAATATGTCAATCAAAACTTTTAAAAGAAAAGAAATAAAATACCGGATTAATTTTGAGCAGTTTGAAGCCTTATGCAAGGTACTTGAAGAGTATATGGTTCCGGATAAATATTGCCGGGATAATAAAAGCTATACCATATATAACCTGTATTTTGACACAGAGGATGATGAAATTATAAAGCATTCCATAAGCAAGCCGTATTTCAAGGAAAAATTGAGGCTCAGGACATATGAAATGCCGACAGAAGGCAGTGATAAGGTATTCTTCGAATTAAAAAAGAAAATAGGCGGCACCGTGGCAAAGAGGCGTGCTACTATTCCCTATGATGCTGCTATGAAATTTATAAATACAGGCATATACTCTGAAACGGATAATTACCTTGACAGACAGGTGCTGGAAGAAATAAAGGAATTTCTAAGGATAAATGATGCAAAGCCTAAGGTATTCATAAGCTATGAAAGAATTGCCTTTTTTGATAAGCAAAATAAAGACTTCAGGGTGTCCTTTGACAGAAATATTTTGACCAGAAGAGATAATTTAAATTTCACCGGCGGTAATTTCGGAAGTAAACTAATCGATGATGATGAATATATCATGGAGATAAAATTGGGTTCGAGTATACCTCTCTGGCTGTGCAGATGCCTCTCGGAAATGAAAGTTTTCAGCACTAGTTTTTCCAAATACGGGAATGAATACAAGCGATATATAAAAAAGATTGATTTTCAAGGAGTGATTTAAATGTTGGATATGTTATTTTCAAATTCAGTCAGCGAATCCCTTACATTCAATGGAACAATAGCCATTATAATAAGCGCACTTTTGCTGGGAGTATTTATAAGCCTGGTGTATATGTATACACATAAAAAAGAAGAATACAACAAGAATTTTACAGTCACCCTTATAATGCTCCCTGCCATTATAGCTATGATTATACTATTGATAGGCAACAATGTGGCGAGAGCTTTCAGCCTTGCAGGCGCTTTCAGCCTGATACGTTTCAGAAGTGCTCCCGGAGATTCCAAGGATATAGCATATGTATTTTTTACTCTGGGCACAGGCTTGGCCTGCGGGATGGGGTATATAGGCTATGCAGCCCTTTTTGCCTTCGTACTGTGCCTTGTGATGATAATTCTTAATAAAACCAATTTTGGCGGAAGAAATAATAAGTACATGAGGCTGAAAATCCTTGTTCCCGAGGATATGGAGTATGAGGGTGCCTTTGAAGAAATATTGAATGAGTACACAAGCACCTTTGAATTATATAAAATAAAAACAGCAGAGTATGGCACTCTCTTTGAATTATCCTATAATGTAGTTTTAAAGGATATGAAGAATTCCAAGCGCTTCATGGACAAATTAAGATGCAAAAACGGCAATTTAAACATTGCTCTGCAGGTGATTAATTATGATAATGCTTCATCTTTCTGATGAAGCATGTTTAATAAATGGATTTTGTGTGATATTATAACATCGAGGTGGGTTATGATGGCTAAAGTTTTAATATGTGATGATGAAAGCGCCTTAAGATCCGTTTTAAAAAGGTATGCCATATTTGAAGGCCATGAAGTTTTCGAAGCCGGCGACGGTATGGAAGCCGTTGAAATGTGCCAAAAAATTCAGTTTGATTTAATCATTATGGACATAATGATGCCTGACCTGGACGGTTTTTCCGCAGTGAGACGGATAAAAGAGTTTGGGGATGTGCCTGTACTCATGCTTTCTGCAAAAGGAGAGGAATATGACAAGCTTCGGGGATTTGAACTTGGAATAGATGATTATGTGGTAAAACCATTTTCTTCAAAAGAGGTCATGATGCGTGTAAATGCCATATTAAGGAGAGCTGCTAAATCAGCTGTACAGGAAGAAAAGGACGATCATGAAATTTTTATAAAAGACGGCTTTGAAGCTGATATGACTGCTTACAGGGTATTTATAGATGGCAGGCAGGTTAATCTGGCACCAAAGGAATATGACCTTCTTTTTTTCTTAATACGCAATAAAAATATCGCTGTAGCAAGAGAGAAACTTCTAGATGAGGTATGGGGTTACGATTACTATGGAGATGCCAGAACCCTCGATACCCATATAAAGCTTTTAAGGCATTCATTGGGTTCATATGCCGGACTAATCACTACGATACGCGGTGTGGGATACAGATTTGAGGGATAAATTATGAATATAAACAAACTGCACTTAAAGTGGAAAGTATTTTTATTTTTGTCCGGTTTTTGTGTCCTTCTTCTAACGATTTTATGGATGTTTCAAACGGTTTTTTTAGATTCCTTTTACAGGAATATTAAAATAATGCAGATAAAAAGCGGTGCCAATTCCATAGTTGATAATATAGACAATAAAAATCTTTCAGAGCTTATCACCGGCATATCCAAGGACTTTAACGTAAATATAGAAGTCATTGATGAAAAGGGCCATATTTTGTATCTGTCCGATGTACTAAATGACAGTGTGATTTTCAAGATGTCGGATTTGGATAGGCTGGCTTTGATTTTAGGCGCTCAGAATCAAAAGGGTGAATTTTATGAATATGTGACTGTACAGCCGCCCCGCCGCCCCGGGAGGAACGAGGGCTTTACAGGAAGGCTGCCTTTTCATGAAGAGCGAGCCATGCAATCCCTTATATATGTAAAACTGGCAGTTGATTCCTCAGGGCAAAATATAGCTGTTTTTATGGAATCTGTTATCACCCCTTTAAATGCTACAGTCCAGACCTTAAGGTATCAGCTTTATTTTATCACCGTCATTATGATAATACTTGCAACCATACTGGCTTTGATTATAGCAAAACAGGTATCAAAGCCCATAGAGGAAATAAATAAAAGTGCTAAAGAGCTTGCAAAGGGAAATTACGGTATACATTTTGACGGCAAAGGATTCCTTGAGGTAAGCGAACTTTCAAATACCTTAAATACCGCAGCCCACGAACTAAAAAAGGTGGAAGACTTGCGTCAGGAACTGCTGGCAAATATTTCTCATGACCTTAGAACCCCCTTAAGCCTTATATACGGCTATGCCGAAGTTATGCATGATTTTCCAGATGAAATAACAAAAGAGCAGACGCAGATTATAATGGATGAAACTCAAAGGCTTAGTTCACTGGTTAACGATGTGCTGGACATTTCAAAAATGGAATCGGGGATGCAAAAGATAGACAAGGTTCCGTTCAATCTAACAAAAAGGGTAAAAGAGACAATAGAGAGAATTGCCGAGCTTACAAGAAAAGACGGCTATCAGTTTAATTTTAAATATGAAGAAGAGGTCATGGTATTTGCCGATGAAATCAGCATAATTCAGGCCTTTTACAACCTCCTTGTCAATGCTATTAACTACACCGGTGAAGATAAGGTTATTGAAGTTGACCAGGTTATATCAAATGAAACCGTGAGAATTGGAGTTTCCGATACGGGTAATGGAATTGCATCTGAGGATTTGCCTTATATCTGGGACAGGTATTATAAAGTTGATAAAAAACATAAGAGAGCAGTGACGGGAACGGGACTGGGGTTATCTATTGTTAAAAAGATAATGGGCTTACATGACGGAAGCTATGGCGTAGAGTCTCAAAATGGACAGGGCAGCACTTTCTGGTTCAGTCTGAAATATGAAAAGATAATGTAGAAAGAAGGTTATACAATGGACGAAAATATTTTAATAAGAATGGCATCTTCAAAGGATGCAAAGGAAATTTTGGATATTTATGCTCCTTATATAAGGGATACTGCCATCACCTTTGAATATGATGTGCCCACAGTTGATGAATTTGCACAAAGGATTAAAGACACTTTGAAAATGTATCCTTATATAGTTGCAATAAAAGATGGCAATATAGCAGGTTATGCCTATGCCTCTGAATTTAAAAAGAGAGCTGCCTATGACTGGGCAGTTGAAACCTCCATATATTTAAAGCAGGGTTACAGCGGCAAAGGTCTGGGCAAAAAACTGTATCTTGCCTTGGAGGAAATTCTAAAAAAGCAGAATATAATAAACTTAAATGCCTGTATAGCTTATGCATCGGCTGAGGATGCCCATCTTGGCAATACCAGCATGAAGTTTCATGAGCATTTGGGATATAAATTGACAGGTCATTTTAATAAATGCGGCTATAAATTTGGTACCTGGTACGATATTATCTGGATGGAGAAAATTATCGGAGAGCACTTTGAAAATCCTGCGCCTGTAATACCCATAACTCAGCTGAAGGTATTTTAATTAACTAAATGGAGGATACAATCTTTATGAAATTGCAGTTGATAAGAAATGCCACCATGGGTATTGAATATAATAAACACTTATTTTTAACAGATCCTTATTTTGCTGAAAAACTGAGCATGCCGACTTATGCAGGAAAATCAAAAAATCCTTTGGTGGATTTGCCTTTTTCCACGGAAAAAATAATGGAAGGGGTGGAAATAATTTTACTATCACATGTTCATTCCGACCATTTTGATCAAACAGCACAAGCTGTAATTCCAAAAGAATTCCCTCTGCTATGTCAGCCCGATGATGAAACACGCCTTAATGGAAAAGGCTTTTTAAACGTAAATCCCATATATGACAAGTGTGATTGGAAGGGAATTTCAATTAATAGGGTATATGGTAGGCATGGGACAGGCGAGGTTTTAGAGGAAATGGGACCTTCGTCGGGATATCTTTTAAAAGCAAAAGGAGAACCAACAGTATTTTGGGCAGGAGATACTGTTTTGTGTGACGAGGTAAAGTCATTTTTAATTGAAAATAAACCGGATATTATAATTGTACATGCTTGTGGTGCTGAATGGGGAAATCATGTAAAAATAGTGATGGACGAATATCAGACTGAAGAGCTTTTAAATTTGCTTCCTCAAAGCATTGTTATTGCAGTACATATGGAAAGCGTTGACCATGCAACAGTATCAAGAAACCGCCTTTGTAAATACGCAAAGGAGAAGGGAATGGATAAAAATAAGCTTCTCATACCTCAAGACGGAGAAGTAATTGACATTACTATTTAGAGATTATTTATATAAATTAGAATAAATATGTTACTCATGACTAATTTTATATAATAATCATATTTAATGCAGCTCTCTGAAATGTATTTAAATTTAAAAATAATATATTATGTTGCTTTATATTCGCAATGTATGGAATATGACGGGTTTTCATTTTGTATAATAATTCATGCTAATAATTGTTGAAATTACTTGGAAAAAATTATACAATTAGTATAAATTATGTATAACTAAACTTACAAAGCATAATTTAAGCCTGCCGTTTTCCATATTCAATTATGATTAAGAAAATAGATTCCGGACTATTATAGAAATCATGATTACAATTATAAAAATCTGTTTAAGAAGGAGGGATAAAATAGCTGAATCCGGATATCCGAATGGACGGCAGGAGGATGGAACTTATGATGAATTAGAAACGGTTGAAAGTAGTTTTATCATAGGAAACATCGCAACAGCTGAAGAAGGCATATTCCGCTTTATAATGGACCTGGTACTTTAGTAACGTAATAATGTACGAATTTCATATGTTCTTTTGCACCTATTCTAATGAAAAATATAAGAATATTATTTTATTAGGAGGTCAATATGGATAATTTAGTAAAAGAAACTAATACCAATGACCGGCAAGAGAAAAGGGATAAGCTGACCAGAAACTTATACAGCCTGCCTGCTTTCGGCTCGGCAGCCAGCATGGCATTTTTTTCTTCATATCTTGGAATGCTTTTCACGGACATTTATATGATCCCAGTAGTTTTATCGGGGGTGCTGGAAATGATGAGGTCATTGATCGGATGGTTATTCGGCCCCACTTTCGGAATTTTCTTAGACAGGGTAACTTTAAAGATAGGAAAATATTGGCCCTGGGTTTTAGCAGGTACCATAGGCACAAATGTACTGACAGTTATAACCTTTGTATTGCCTTCAATGACGGACACACCTCAAAAATTTGCTTTTCTGGTATTTGTACTTGGCATATTGATAGCATTATTCACTCCACTGCTCTCTATTTCCTTAGTATCCTTTTACCCCAGATTGTCTTCCGACCCTAAAGTAAGATCCTATCTTGCAATAGGTCAAAAAGTAGGTCGTGACGGCGGAAAAACCATATGGGGCTTGATCGTCCCGGTGCTTTTGGTACATTACACCAAGGCAGGCGGTTCAGATGCTGCTGGATGGGCATCAACGGCATATGTAATCGGCGCCTTTACAATTATTCTTAACGCCGGGTATGCATTTATATTAAAGGGCTCATCCATTGAAAAAGAAGCAATTGCAGCAAAATATGATGCAAATACAAAGAAAAAACCTCAGATCCCCTTGTCAGCCATGTTAAAAGGTATAGTAACAAATAAAGCACTCCTTTCGATGTTCTTATTTCTTTCTATTCACAAGATTTATTACTTCTTTCAGATTCTCACAGCTTCTTATTTCTTTAAGTATGTGACGCAAGACTTTTCTTCCATGGGAACATTCATGCTGTCCTTCAACCTCTGTGCAGTGGTAGGAGCGGTATTCGGAGTAGTGTGGGTAAAGATATTCAAGGATTCCAAAAAGGCATTTGTGGCAGGAGGCGTAGTCCACATAATCATTTTAGGTTATATGACATTATTTTATAAAGGCATGTCAACAGGTGTCTTTATTATAGTTGCAGGAGCTGCTAGCTTCTTTGCCGGAGTAATAGAAGCTTATCTTATGCCAATGTTTGCCGCAGCCTCTGACTGGGGAATGTGGAAGACCGGTGTCAGGTCTGACGGTATCAGCATGGCTGTATTTTCATTGTGCATAACCGTTGCCACCTTTTTCTCAACCCTTATAAGAACAGCTCTTCTTGCGGCAGCAGGATATGACGGCGCAGCCTATGCACAGGGAGCAATGCCAAATGAAGCAGTTTTGAATGTCATTGGAAACTTTCAGACCTTATATCCCTTCATACTGGGCATAGTGGCCTTTGGCATAGTATTGTTCTTCTATCCAATGGATGATAAAAAGCTTGCAAAAATAAAGGAAGAGATAGATGCAGGCAGAGTAGGAGAACTTGCCAATAAGGATGCCATTAATATTGCATAAATTATTTTAAAACAAAAAGGAGGAATTGATTTGAATTGTGATGTATTAGATGTATTAACAGAAACCTCACAGGATAAGAATCAGAATTTTATCGATGTCTATGAAGGAAGAATTCCTAAAAGGATACCAATGTCCGTCGGTGTTGACGGCGCAGCAGCAATTGAGTATGCAGGGCTGAACCTGA
Organism: Oxobacter pfennigii; assembly: GCF_001317355.1. Classification (NCBI taxonomy): domain Bacteria; kingdom Bacillati; phylum Bacillota; class Clostridia; order Eubacteriales; family Clostridiaceae; genus Oxobacter; species Oxobacter pfennigii. The sequence continues at coordinate 403,651 of NZ_LKET01000032.1, read as the reverse complement.
TTTTAGATCAGTACAGCGCCGAAAAAATGATTGAAGCCATAGACTTCACTAACGGACTTTTTGATACAGATACATTGGTTGGCTTTTCAAACAGGCTGCCTTCATTTTATAAAATGCTGGGTGCTAAAAACTATCAGATGGGTGCAGACGGCTACATGCAGCATCCCAATGTCTACGGCATGGAGCCGGAGGATTACGATGATTTGATTAAAGATCCGGTAAAGGTTTGCTGGGAAAAGGTGCTGCCAAGATTCTACGATGAGCTGGCAAAACCATATCCATACAATGTTATTGCCATAACCAAAATGCAGAGCTCAATGCAATCAATTATGAGCAAGGTTGGTCCTGCCATGGCGAAGCTGTCGGCTAAATACAACAAAACCACCCAGAACTTCATGGCAGGAAGGACAAGGGCTCCTTTTGATTTATTGGCAGATACCTTCAGATCATTTACGGGCGTAAGCTCTGATATAAGAAGATATCCGGAAAAGGTTTTAGCTGCCGTTGAAGCCTTGTATCCGCTATGCCTAAAGCTTGGAATGCCAAAGGCAAAACCTTCAAGGACTGTGCTTGTTGGTATAGCACTTCACATGCCTACATACATGAGGGAAAAGGACTTTCAGAAATTCTGGTGGCCTACTTACAAGAGGCAGGTAGAGGAGTATGTCAATGCCGGATATAATGTTTCCATGTTCTGCGAGGAAAACTGGATGCGATACCTTGATTATTTATACGAGCTTCCGGCAGGCTGTGAGCTTCAGTTTGAATACGGAGACCCAAAAGTTATAAAAGAAAAGCTAGGCAAGAAGCATATAATTCAAGGCTTGTTCCCAATGTCAATATTAAGGACAGGAACGGTGGAAGATACGATACGGACTGCCAAGGAGTATATTGATATACTGGCTCCCGGCGGGAACTATATTTTCGGCATGGATAAGAGCATATTAAGGGCAAAGGATGCCAAGATAGAAAACCTGCAGGCCCTAATAAGAACCGTCAAGGAATACGGCAGGTATTAAAGAGAGGAGAATGGCACTATGGAATTAAAATCAGAATATTATAAGTCCCTGGAAGAAAACCTTGAAAAATACGGTATACCAAAGGAGGCAGCCGAAACCGCAAAAGACAGCGTACAAGGCCCCGAGGAAGCGTTATTAAGCCTTTTGTCATTTTTAATAACCTGATTGAAAAGAGGATGTGTCTATAGTATAAACTGAAGACACATCCTCTTCACTGTTTGGCATATCTCTTTATTTATTAACAACTTCAATTATTCTTAAGATAAGTAATTTTGCTGCTTCATCTGGAGAAGCTAATATAATGAATAACTGTGGAGGTTTAATTATATGAAGATAATAGAACTTGAGCCGGATTTTATTTTAGATGAAGATAGTGAAACAGAAATTATTCATATATATGAGGTGCATGAAGATATAGCGTTGGGATTTTTTTATGCTAAGTATAAATATCTATCTTATGATTTTAAAGGGAATAAGATAAAAAATAAAGATGATTATATTAGAACGAAATCCATTTGGCATATTAATTTGAGAGATAAAATAAAAAATCAAGTTATACCGTTTGGCAGTTATGATATTAATATAATAGGAAATTATTTATATTTTACACAAATAATAGATAAAGATGATGATGGCCTTCTAAAAGATGACTATTATCATGGTGATATTTATAGAGTCAATATTTATAACCATCAAGTTGAATTTTGTTGTTGTATTGAGCCGTATATTTTTCATGGTTTTGAAGCAGCCAGTGAGCAATTTTTAGTATTTCGCTCTGAAGATCGCATTCCAAATATAGAAGAAATAGTGTTTGTTGATTTGGTTCATAAGCAGAAAGCTGTACTCCTCAATGATTGGCATAAGGGAGAGATGGGATATAGGTTTATTTCTGATGAACATGGAATTCCCATTTATGTTTTAACAAAAAGATATGTTGATGTACGTGAAATTGGTTCTGATAAAGATAAGCTGGGATGTTTCAATTGGACTGGTTTTTTAAACAAACTTGAATGGAGTAAATATTTATAGATGAAAACATCACCGGAGTACAATTTTCTCCTGTATATCAAATAGGTAAGGAAAATCAATTGATAGAGAATAATTATCATTTAAATTTGCAGGAAGGGATTGGAGAAGTTGCAGAGCCTTCTAAAGTAGAAAAAGGAGAGAAGTGTCCTGAATGTGGTTTTTACAATAAGTTTATCTGTAAAACACTATTATATTTTAAAAGAGATACATGGGCAAAGAAGGATATATGCTTTACAAAAAATTGGTTTGGAGAGCCACCGTCTTGGCAAGGGAAATGGAGAAAAAACAGTGGATAAAGATATAAAAATTCAATCAAATCAGCCTCCTATTTGATGTACTTTGAGAAGGTAGTCTAATAGGAGGCTTAAATTTTGGAGTCCGCAGATGAAAACTGATCTGACTGTGATATTGATTACGTTCAGATCTTAGTATGTTTCGGATATAACTTCGAAATTTTGTCCTATTTTTATATTGATGCGCTGAGCCAAGAATCTTGACTGTTCAACCAAGGCTTCTATCTGATATACGGGAAGCTCCAGCATATGAAACAACATCCTGATGGCATAATCGGCGATTTCCTCGACATCGCATTTTAAGAAACCGGAAGCATAGGCCTCGCCGAGGGATCTTGTTACGCTTATGCCGCAAACCTCATAAAATCTCAAATTCAAATCAGATATATTGGGATTTATGAGGCGTTTTTGAAGAGCATAAAAATGGTCCCTTCTTGGGTTTATATCCTTATAGGTTTGAATTTCTTTTGAGCTTTCAATATCAAAATTTAAAAGCTTTGGATTTTGCAGTTTCAAAAGAAGATTGACTCGGTTTTCTACAGCAATGCCTATATCAAGGCTGTAGGATTTTTCTCTTATATACAGCTGCTTCGCAATGGAATTGCGAAGCTCCAGCATATATTCGGTCATAATCTCGGAAGCCAGGTCTGCCTTTGAACCGAAATAATAGGTAATGAGTCCGTTGTTAACCTTGGACTCATTACTTATTTGTGCCAGAGTGGTGGCCTTATACCCCTGCTCATAAAAAAGCTTCTTTGCAGCTTCAATCAATTTTCTTCTGTTTTCAGTGTTGGATTTCTTATTTAAATTATTCATTCCAGCCTACCAATAAACTAATATTTTTGCTTTTGAATGGAATTCATTCATAAATAAGGCAATTTATTACTATAAGAATACATTGTTGATTGGGTGCTGTCAATAAATAATCACGTGTTAAAGTATAATTGATTTTATTCCATGGCCGGCTGTGCGGCTTTCTTGCCCATCCCTATATTTACAAATATATATATTGCTGCCACAATAATTAACCCTGCAGCTGCAAATAAGAATTTTATTTCTTCAGCTCCATTGAATAGCTTATTGACAATTGGGTTTACTATTAAAGGTGATATAAACATTCCTATGCTGCTGGCTGCATTTGTAATTGCAATAGCAGTAGCATTTTTAGCAGGCGATGTAACTGCGGAAACAGTAAACATGGCTGTCGGCATCATGGTCGAAAGCCCGAAGCCTGACAGTATGCCTGCTATAAATATTGAGGGAAGGCTGCCGGAAGTATATATAAGGAGCATTCCCAATGCAGTTGCACCTATTGACACTGCCATTACATAGTTTTTAAGCAATTTTTTAAGTCTTCCGTAAATTACTCCTGTGAAAGCTCCTGCTCCTGTCATAACGGAGTTTACCAAACCTGTTGTTGAAGCATCGCCTAAATTGTTATCGCTTATAAACATTGCGATATTGGTCTGGAATATACCTAAAAGGGTGGAAAACAGGAACAATATAAAGCATATATAGTACACCGTTGTGCTTAATTTGTCACTGCTGTTATTTTCGGATTTATCTGCTTTAACGGGTTTATCATCCGGAAGGTTCTTAGCTACAATAAAAATTACCGGGATTAATATGATGTATACTAGATATGCATAGTTCCATTGAATTCCTGCCAGCATAGCAGATATAAAGAGTATTACCATACTTCCGCCGTTTACAAAGGCTGACTGCAGCCCCATTAATGAACTGCGCTCATCGCCTGTAAAATAATCGGCAATGAGAGACATAGTTAAAGTGCCGTTTATGCCGCTGGATATACCTACCAATACACTGGAAAAAAGCAGTATATAGATATTCACTTTACCAAAAACAAGGGCTAAAAATCCGCCTGCCAATGCCAGAACCAAGCCATAGAGCACCAGCGATTTTTTAGATACTCTTGATGATAAAGGGCCTGACATCAAGGATATCACCATTCCTACAAGGGAAGGTATAGTAAGAACCATTTGTATAACCGATTTGTCTATATTGGGAAATTGGGCTGCAATGTCTGCGAGGACTGCTGATGCAATCAGTGTAATCATAACGACTGATGAAATTGCTAATATTGCTGCTCTTATTTTTTGTTTATTCATTTTTGGTTTTTCCTCCTAAATATATTAAAAACTATTTAAATGCTCCATTTTTTTTGGAGACAAATAAATAGTTTCTTAATTTTAATTTTTCTTTTATTATATTATCATCCGCTTATAAAATTAAATATAACAAAACTGTATATAATTTTAAAAAACATGTCCGGTTAAAAGTTAAATTACTGTTAACCGGACATATTGATAAACTTACATTCAGCATGAAATTTCAGCTTGATTTGAAAGTTATGATTCTAATAGAAAATAAAGGCGCATTGTGTAGTCACATCATCTTCACCATTATAATGCATGTTGAGCTTGCGTATGGTTTTCATTGCATCTATATTAAAAGCCTCAAATTTATCTGCATCAATTGAACCTGTATCGCCACAATTATCTTTAAAGCTGGTCACAAGAAAACTTTGGTTGAATTTATCCTTAAGTTCGGTATATGAGCTTTGAATAAGGCCTTTAAAGTCTTCCATACTGTTTTGAATACCTTTTATATCTACGGGGTTATTGAGTTTATAATATTTTATCAGAATTATTGTCTTGTCATACTTCTTTTTTATATCATACTTTATATCTTTTTTTGCTGTATCTCCGCCTATAAACTCTATATCGTTTATAAAAACAGTTTTACAGTGGTCAAATACATAGAACTTTTTGCTTGCAGTCACATATTCGGATATTTTATCATTTAAAACAAGGATATTTAAGCCATCAAATGATAAAAGATTTATTATCCTGTCGGCACGTTTAATTGAATTAGAAAGCTCATCTATGGGTATGTTTAAAAAAAGATTATAGCAGGATACCAGGTGGTGGTTTATATTTTTAACGTTAAAAGGAATATCGCCGTTTGCAAAGTCGGCCATTATTTCCCTTGCAACACCCCTGTAGAAATAATATCTGAATTTTTTAAGCTCATCGTAAACATATGTTTTGTCCTTGTATTCGGCAGCATCCATATAAAAATCCAGAGAATATCTGCTGGGCATATCCACATCGGAAGAAGCAAAAATATTATCATTGAAGGCATCCACCAGCATTCTGGCAAGCCTTGGGTCGTTCAGCGCCGTATGAAGCTGGATTTTAGGATAGAGGACGATTATATCAATAGGCGATAATTCACTTTTGAATAATTCTATGGCCTGTCTTAAATCATTCACATATGCTCTCATTATATGAACAAAAATATCTCTTTTATTTATAAAATGATGAAATAATACCGAGGTTGAAATCCCTGCGGCATCTGAAATATGTCTTACAGGTGTGTTGTTGTAGCCGTTTTCATAAAATAAGGCCTTTGCTGTTTCCAGTATTTTTTGTTTTGTCTCGTGTTCCATATGTACCACCCTTCCTATGTAAAATATACCACAAGTGTTATTTTGGAACAACAAGAAGGTGTGAACATGTTCTACAATTAATTGACATAGTTCGGTACATGTGATATCTTTTGATTATAGAAGTTTTACGACACATAGTTACATTTTTATTTGTATATTCTTTTCATTATAATTTATGTAGAACCAATCACAAATATCTATATCTTAAATTCACCACCGATTTTTGCATTAATCTTTCCAACAGTTTCAGTACAAGCTTATTCTCATTTTGTGTTTAATGACATTTATAGGTGTCATTGAAAATAAAAAAGCGGGAGGTAAAAAGTTATGGTGGACTTAAAAACACTGACAGGTGCAGTGGGAGAACTTGATGAAGAAAGGGTATTAGAAATCCTCAACGGGTTTGTTTCTACAAATCCATCTGAAGAAGAAGCCCAGAAAGTTGTTGCGGCTTGCCAGAGCGGAATGGCGATTGTAGGGGATTTATACGAGAAGGGAGAATATTTCGTAGGAGACCTTATTTTTGCCGGCGAGTTACTGACCAATGCAATCAATACATTAAAGCCTGTATTGGGAAATACGGGAAGTGCAGGAGTAGGTACCATAGTTTTAGGTACAGTGGCAGGAGACTTGCATGACATAGGAAAGAACATATTTAAAAGCATGTCAGAAGCCGCCGGATTTACAGTCGCGGATTTGGGAATTGATCAGCCGGCCAGCGCCTTTGTGGAAAAGGTTAAGGAATTGAAGCCTGCAGTTGTTGGCATGAGCGGCGTTTTAACTCTTGCATTAGAAGCCATGAAAGAAACTGTTGACGCATTAAAGGAAGCCGGAATAAGAGACAGCGTTAAGGTAATAATCGGAGGAAATCCCGTTACGAAGGAAGCTTGTGTACAAATAGGAGCTGATGCCTTTACTACCAATGCAGCAGAAGGCGTTAAAATTTGTCAGGGGTGGGTGAAATAAATGAGTGATGTAAAGGAATTGCAACAGGAGAGAATAGGCATATTTAATGACGTGCATGACAATAAGGTTCCAAAGAGGGTGCCTGTAAATTTGTCATTATCCTTTGAGGCTACAGCTCAGTTTGCCGGTATCGATATAGCAGCTGCCCAGTGGAAGCCATCTTTAGCATCAGAAGCTGCAGAAAAGGTATGCCAGACACTATACTCTGACAGCTGCCCCACGGGAGGGTCATTAAGATTTCCTTCGTTTTATGAAATACTTAAATCCCAGTCCTTTATTATGGGGTCCAACGGATTTATTCAGCATCCTGAAGTTGTGGGCATGGATCCCGAGGATTATGATTATTTGATAGAAAATCCTTATGACTGCCTGTTGGAGCGGGTTATCCCAAGACAGTACAAAGCTCTCAATTTGAATGACCCTATTTCAATGGCAATAAGCCTTACAAAAAGCTATCTGGCTTATCAGGCCGATATGGGCGAAGCCATGGGTAACGTCATCCCCCTGGTACAGAAATACGGATATTACCCGGGAAACCCGGGAGGATTTGCAGAAGCGCCTTTTGATTATCTGGCAGACCAGTTAAGAAGCTTTAAAGGCATTAACATGGATATAAGAAGAATACCCGATAAGGTAGCAGCAGCCTGCGATGCATTGTATCCCATACTCTTAAAGAAGGGGATGCCTTCCGTAATAACCAAGTATTCCAGAGTTACTTATCCTTTGCATATGCCTACCTTCATGAGGGAAAAAGATTTTGAAAAATTATGGTGGCCAAGCTTTAAGCGGCTTTGTGATACTTATGCTTCCATGGGCGTTGGAAACCAGTTGTGGTGTGAGGATAACTGGACCCGCTATATAGACTATTTATATGAACTGCCAACAAATACGGTATTGATATTCGAATACGGCGATATGAAACAGATAAAGGAGAAGCTTGGCAAGAAGCATATTATAACAGGCTTATTCCCACTGGCACTTTTAAAAGCCGGTACAAAGCAGCAATGCATTGACAAGGCCAAAGAAATGCTGGATATTTTAGCCCCCGGCGGGAAATATATCTTCAGCTTAGACAAGATAGTCATTTCAATCAATGAACGTGAAATGGAAAATTTAAGTGCCGTTGCCGAATATGTGAGGGATAACGGGAAATACAGCAATGCAGGTGAAACTGCCGGCATGGAATTCAATAAGGAAGATTACAAGACAGATATGGGAAGGGCCTTTGAAAGCAAGTATTACAGCACCTGGGAACAATACAAGAATATGAACAACAGAACATCGGATATCGGAAAAGATAAGCTTCAGGGCTTGGAAGAAAGGTTGTTCCAATATTTCACATCATTATTAATTTAATATAGTTATTTATAAGTAACGGCTTTTAAATCTGCGGAGTGCTTTAGGGCACTCCTTTTTAATTGCTGTAAACTAAATTTTTTTAAGTTAAGATAAATTTGTAATATTGTATTTGATATGAAATTGACAATAGTCATACATAACAATTATACTTAAATTGTAATGTAAGGTAATTTATAGGAGGTAGATGCATGTTAAGCAAAAAAGAAAATCTGCTGGAAACATTAAGAGGCGGAAATCCCGACAGGTTTGTCAACCAGTTTGAAGCCTTCGGAATTGTCATGGGAGATCCAATATCAGCAAAAAGCCCGAGGCCCGTACCCGGTCAGGAAATCGTCAACTCCTGGGGAGTAACCATAAGATTTCAGGAAAATACTCCGGGGCCCTTTCCGGTACACGATGACACTCACAAGGTAGTGAAAGGCATAACAAAATGGAAAGAAACTGTACATGCCCCATCCCTGGAGGTTCCCGATGAAGCCTGGGATGACTGCAAGGCTCAAGCAGCTAAAATTGATAAAAGTGATAAATTTGTAACTGTGTATGGAATCCCCGGCATCTTTGAACAGCTCCATTACCTTATGGGTATGGATGACACATTGATGAACTTCTATGAAGAACCGGAAGCCATGCATGAACTCATCGATTACATAACCAACTGGAAAATAGCCAATGCAAAACTCGTCTGTAAGCATATCAAGCCTGAAGCCATAATACATCATGATGATTGGGGAAGCCAATTAAATTCCTTTATGTCACCTGAAATGTTCGCCGAATTCATCGTACCTGCTTATAAAAAGCTCTACGGATTTTACAAGAATAACGGAGTCCAACTGATAGTACACCACAGCGATTCCTATGCTGCCAATTTAGTTCCTTATATGATTGAAATGGGAATTGATATATGGCAGGGATGCATGACAGCTAACAATGTTCCTGAACTGGTCAAAAAATACGGCAAGCAGATTACCTTCATGGGTGATATAAATAACGGCGTAGTTGATAAAGCTGACTGGACACCGGAATTGATAAAAAGGGAAGTAGAGCGGGCCTGCAAAAATAACGGCAAATTGTATTTCATACCCTGCTTGGTTGCAGGAGGTCCTGGAAGCACATATCCCGGCGTTTACGATGCGGTAAGCAAAGAAATAGAAAGAATGAGCCGGGAATTGTTCTAAAGTAACATTATCATTTAGCAATAATATTTTATAAAGGAGAGGTATTAATGGCAAAGTCAAAACTGACTCCAAAGGAAAACTTTATGCGCGTAGTCAATGGTGAAATGCCCGAATATGTTCCCCACTGGACAATGGGATTTCCCGCTTACAACGACGAGCCGGTATTTAAAATGGTAGGACCCAATATCTGGGGAAGGCCTGCCATGCCGGGACCGGAAGGAAGATACGACATATGGGGAGTACATTATGTTGCAAATGAAGAAACAGGCTATGGCGGTATACCTGAGCCCAATAATTTCATTCTTGATGATATAACAAAATGGCATGAGGTTATCAAGGCTCCCAAGTCGCTGGATGCAAACGAAATTGACTGGGAGCAGCAGGCTAAAAAAGACATAGAAGAATCTAAAATTGACCTCACCCAATCAGCAGCTATGGTCACGATTCCACTGATGCCCTTTCAGCAGCTTATTGCATTCATGGGTTTTACAAACGGACTTTGTGCACTTTATGAAGACCCTGAAACCTGCAAGGAATTACTCAATTTCTTAGCTGATTATTATGTGCCTTTTATTGATAAATCAATCGAATATTATAAACCTGATATGGTATATTTGCTGGATGACACAGCGGCTAAAATGAATCCCTTTATTTCCCTTGAAATGTACAGGGATATATTCAAGCCCATATACTCAAGGCTCACAAAAACAGCCGTTGACAGAGGCATACCCGTTGAGTACCATAACTGCGGAAGATGCGAGGATTTTATGGAAGATGCCTATGAATTTGGAGTGAGAGTTTGGGATCCGGTACAGACATCCAATGATATATTAGCAACTAAAGAAAAATTCAAAGGAAGAATAGCCATTGCAGGATGCTATGACTGGAAGGTTCCGGATACCTGGCCGGAAGTAAACGAGGAAGAAGTGCGTCAGACTGTAAGGGATATGATAGATAAATATGCGCCCGGCGGCGGTTTCGCAGGCGGTGCCAACTGTTTAGGCAAGCTTGACGACCCCGTTGTTAAACAGGTTAATCAGTGGCTGAGCAGTGAGGTTTATTTATACGGAAGAGATTATTATATAAAGTAAATAATAAAGTTAAGGGGCTGTTGCGTTTTAAACAACGTAAATGTATTGTGAGAGCCTTAGAACTTGCGAACTCGACCATAGCAATGCAGTGTTTAAAATGCAACAGCCCCCTATTTATGAGCCTTTAATTTAGTTCTACCACACTTCAGCGTAGGCTGCGTTGGTGTATATATCCTCTAAACGGGTTTTATGGCCTTCCTCCATTTTGGAAAGCTCCAAGAAAATATTCTTTTGTCCGTCGTCGTCGCTTATATCGGCAAAGCTTTTATACATATTCATTGTCTCTTCTTCTTTTTTCATGGCAAGTCCTATCGCATCGGCGAATTTCATATCCGGTGAAAACTTTGGAGTTTCTACTGTTTCAGATATTTTATAGTTTGTCGGTCTATTAAACCTCAAAGGCTTATCCTCATTATTAATAAAGCCTTCCAGTATTTTTTTGTGCCTTAATTCTTCTTCTGCCAGCTTTTCAAATATGCTTTTCAAATTTGCATCCTTTACCTTTGAAACTGCATAGTCATAAAATTCATAGGCTTCCACTTCATTTTCAATAGCCAGTTTTAAAATATCCTTGTATTCTTCTGAGTTCATATTTTTCCCTCCATATCCTTTTAATTGGTTAGGTTCATAATATTATACCATTCTTCAATAGTCAATATTCAAAGTTAAGGGAAGGGGACGGTTAACAATTATTTATCGTCAGCAGACAGTGATTAAAATATGGAAAATTATAACATAACTTGTATTGACAGCCAATTGGGTTATGATAATATTTAATTGTAGTACATGCTATAAAAATATATGGGAGGTATTAATATGCTGGAACTCAATGTTTTGACACAATCAGTAGGTGAGCTGGATGAAGAGAAGGTATTGGGCATGCTTAATGAATTTATAGCTTCAAATCCTTCAGAACAGGATGCTCAAAAAGTAGTATCTGCCTGCCAGAGCGGCATGGCAATTGTCGGAGACCTCTATGAGAAAGGCGAATACTTCGTAGGCGATCTGATTTTTGCTGGTGAGTTATTGACAAATGCAATTAACACTTTAAAACCCGTTTTGGGTAATTCAAGCAGCGAGAGCGCCGGTTCCATAGTTTTAGGAACTGTGGCGGGAGATTTGCATGACATCGGGAAAAACATATTTAAAAGCATGTGTGAAGCCGCAGGCTTTGAAGTTACTGACTTAGGCATTGATCAGCCTGCAACTGCATTCGTTGAAAAAGTAAAACAATTAAAACCTGACGTTGTAGGCATGAGCGGTGTTTTGACTCTTGCATTGGAAGCCATGAAGGAAACTGTGGATGCACTTAAAGAAGCAGGACTCAGGGACAGCGTAAAGATAATTATAGGAGGAAACCCGGTTACAAAGGAAGCTTGTGTACAAATTGGGGCTGATGCCTTTACAACTAACGCAGCAGAAGGCGTTAAGATTTGTCAGGAGTGGGTGAAATAAATGAGCGATGCTATGGTTCTCATGAAAGAAAGAAATGAAATTTGTGCAGATGTTCTTGATGGAAAGATTCCAAAGCGAGTGCCTGTATATGCGCTTATAACCATGGAGTTTGCAATACAATACGCCGGCCGTGACTTAACGGAATCACAATGGGATACCTCCGTTTTGGATGATATTTTTGACAGGACCTGTGCTGACTTTTATTCAGACAGCATGCCTATTTCAGCCTTCAGATTCCCCTCATTTTATAAATTGCTGGGGGCAAAGAATTTTGTGATGGGTTCAAACGGATTTTTGCAGCATCCCGAAGTTGAGGGTATGGCAGAGGAAGATTATGATGCATTTATTGAAAATCCCTACAATTGCATAATAGAAAGGATATTGCCCAGGATATACTCTGAACTAAATACCGATTCAAGCAGCAAGGCACTTGCTCTTACAAAAGCATTCAAAGCTTATCAGGACGATATGGGAACAGCAGTAAATTTATATGGAAAGCTCATCGGAAAGTACGGCTATTGCAGTAATGTAAACCTCTTTGGAGGATTCTGCGAAGCTCCCTTTGATTTCGTTTCGGACCAGCTTAGGGGATTTAAAGGCATATCAAAAGATGTAAGAAGGATACCTCAAAAAGTAAAGGCAGCTGTGGAAGCTGTTGCTCCATTGATGCTTAAAATGGGAACACCGGTTAATCCAACACCATATAATGCTACATTTATACCCCTTCATATGGCACCATATATGCGTGATAAGGATTTTGCCAATTTATACTGGCCTACCTTTAAAGAATTGTGTGAAAACCTGGTAAAGGCAGGGGGAAGGAATTTCATATTCGTCGAGCAGGATTGGATGAGATATTTGGATTACCTGTATGAATTACCTGAAGGCACCGTCATGATGTTTGAGTACGGTGATGCTAAAACCATTAAAGACAAGCTTGGCAAAAAACATATTATTTCAGGTTTGTATCCTCTAACCTTGCTAAATACCGGAACCAGGGAAGAATGTATCGATAAGGCAAAAGAGCTTATTGATATATTGGCACCCGGCGGAAAATATGTATTCAGCTTCGATAAAGTACCTGTAACTGTAGACAGCGTAAAGGTTGAAAACTACAGGGCGGTGCTTGAATATGCAGCACAAAATGCTAAATATTAAAGGGGGATTTGTATATGGAAACCAAATACTATAAAAACTGGCAGGAGTATATGGCCCAGCATACCGAAATAGATGAAAAGCAGGCAGCAGTTATGGCTCCAAAGCTTCAGAGTTATGAAGAAATGCTCTTCTCATTTATTATGTTCCTGTGTGTCTAATGAGCAGTATTCAATAGTATTAAATTGCATACCTACTACATAAAAAATGCCTACTTGATAATTATACCATATATGATATATTAAACTCAGTAAAAGGATTGGCAATCAATCCCCAAATGAAATGGAGGTATTAAACATGCAGGAAGTTTATGATTTTCTGAAAAAAAGCGGGGTTTATTATCTTGGAACAGTAGATGGAGATAAACCAAGAATGCGCCCCTTCGGAACGGTGGATATATTTGATGGCAAGCTTTATATCCAGACAGGAAAAGTAAAGGACGTTTCAAAGCAAATGCATGCAAATCCTAAAGTTGAAATATGTGCTATGACAGGCGGCGCCTGGATTCGTTTAGAAGGCGAGGCTGTTTTGGATGACAGGCCTGAGGCTCAGGAACACATGCTTGAAGCATATCCCGGACTGAAGGGCAGATATGCTGTAGGTGACGGAAATACAGAGGTTTGGTATATTAAAAACGCAACAGCTACTATTTATGCAAACAACACCGAGCCTAAGATAATAAAATTCTAATTATATTTTCTACATAATTTATTAATTGGAACAACATAAAAAAGTAATTATGATCTTTGAACATAATTACTTTTTTTGTTTTTCTGCAACTGAATATATGCAGTGCTGTGATATTATGGAAGTAAAGCCCTGAGTAATGTATAATATTTTCAATGGATGGAGTTAAGAAGGTGACGGGACAATGGAAAAAAGACAAAAACTTTTTTTATATTTACTTAAAACCACTGTATTAACTATATTATTCTTTGCCGCTGTTTATTTTGAAAACGCACAGCAGCAAAGGCTGTTTGTGCTTGCTGCTCTCTTTATACTTTATCTCTTAACAGGATTTGCAAGATGTTTTATCAACCGTGAAAGCTCTTTTCACCATCTGTCATTTATTCTTGATATAGCATTTGTATATATACTGGAGCAAAATTCAAGACTGCTTATAAATTACACATTTCATACATTTTATATAAGTATAATACTTGAAGCTGTCCTTTTGCTGGAGTTTAAAAGAGGGATGATTATAGGAGCAGCTGCAGTACTTATATCCATGATTAAATACGGATATCTTATTTACTATAGATTCAGCCTCTCAAATATATCTCAGATGGCCTTCTTTATGATGGTCAATGTACTGGTATTATTAAGCGCGGGCTTTGCAAAGCATAACAGGGAGGAAAAGAGAAAAAAGGATATTCTTTATACGGAGCTTTTGGATGCTCATAAGAGGCTTAAGCGGTATATATATGAGGTTAACCGTCTTACCGTAGTCGAAGAGAGAAACCGTATTGCAAGAGATATACATGATACATTAGGCCACAATATGACTGCGCTTATTATGCAGCTTCAGATGGCAGAACACTTTTTAAATGAGAATGCTTCAAAAGTAGAAAAAATGATAGTTGATGCAAAAGCCACGGCAAGAGACAGCCTGTCAGGAATAAGAGAAGTGGTGGAAACATTAAGAGGGTCAGACACTGTTCTTTTTTCGCTGAAAGATATTAAAAATCTTGTCCGCGAATTTTCTCAAAAGACAGGGACTGGCATTAAACTTGATATTAATGGTGAGGACACAATAAAATGTTCTGCAGCCAATATGGTATTATACCGGATATTGCAGGAGGCTATGACCAATTCCATAAGGCACGGCAAAGCTTCCTGTATTCAGATAAAACTCGATTATGCTGTTAGTTCCGTAGAGTTTTACGTGATAGATAATGGCGTGGGTGCAGAGGATATAAAGGAAGGCTTTGGGATTAAAGGTATAAAAGAAAGGGTGGCAGCCTTTGGCGGAGAGGTGGAGTTCGGAGGCAATAATGGGTTTTATATAAAGGGTATTTTGTATTTGGAGGGAGAAAATGATAAAAGTACTGTTGGTTGATGACCAGGATATTTTGCTGGAAGGGCTTAAACTCATTTTGGGAAAAGAAGAGGGTATAAAAATATGCGGTACTGCCGGAAATGGGAAAAAAGCATATGAAGCTTGCAAATGGAACAGGCCCCACGTAATCCTTATGGATATAAAAATGCCTATGGTTAACGGAGTGGAAGCCACAAAAATGATAAAGAAGGATTTCCCTGATGTAAAGGTAATAGTGCTGACTACTTTTAACGATGATGAATATATATACGATGCTTTAAAAAACGGAGCATCGGGATACCTTTTAAAGGATGCTTCGCCTTCGGAGATAGCTGCAGCCGTACGAACGGTACATAATGGCGGAGCTCTTATCCAATCAGAAATTGCGGTAAAGGTTATAAATAAATTTTCCGAGCTTGCCCAAAGTAACCCCAAATCCCATAGAGATTCCAGGGCTGAGCTTTTAACGGAGCGGGAAATTGAAATTTGCCGTCTTTTAGCAGAAGGCAAGAATAACAAAGAAATTTCCGACATGCTGTATTTAAGCGAAGGTACGGTAAAGAACCATATTACAAAAATCCTCGTAAAGCTTGACCTGCGGGATAGAACTCAACTGGCAGTGTTTACAATAAAAAATAATCTCTAAGACGGCTATGCCGTTTTTTTTGTGCAAAAAGTCACAGGCGGACATGTAAATATATGATTTTTGATACAGGAAAACTATTTTTAGAATTGCTAAAATTATACTGTAAAAATGAACGGAGGGATTTAATGAAAAGAATGTTGATTATAATAATCGGGCTGCTGTTTATTGTAACATCATCAGGATGCAGCAGCGACAGCCTCAGGGATTACAAAAAAGCTGTACAAAAAACAGAGCAATTAAAAAGGGGAAGGACTTCCGGGGAATTTTCAGTTGCAATGGATTTTAATACAGATGGGATGACACAAGAGGATATAAGGGAGATAAATTATTATAAGGATATGAAAGGAAGCTTTGATGCCGCCTATGATGAAGACTTAAATAAAAGTATATTCAGAAATTATCTGAACTTCGGAGGATTGGGTTTCGATTACGATCTCTATGTTAGCGGAGATGAAATATTCATGAAGCTTCCTGTTGCCGGAAAATATATGAGGATAAATGATATACAGGATTCGGTAAATAAAGAACAGAATACGGTGGGAGAATTTGAATTTATTTCTAAAAGCTCGATAGATAAAATCAATGAGATATGGCTGGGGTTAATGCAAAGAGAAGACATATTTAAAGGAAAAAGCATTGCACTCACCACTCCTGACGGGGAAGTAAAAGCAACCGAATACACCATAAAATTAAATAATGATCAGATAAAAAGTCTTATGACTGGCAGTATTGATATTCTTTTAAAGGATGAAATACTTAAAGATAATTTCGAGAAATACATTAAAAATAACATAAAATGCGAGGAAGCAGAATCAGCGGAAGAATTGCTTTTAAATATAAAGGAAGGCATTGAAGAATGTACAATTGAAAGCTTCAGCTATACTGCATATGTGGATATTGACGGATATATAGTAAATGAAAGCATTGAGGTGATATTAAAGTTTGAAAATTCGGAGGAGGTCCTTATTGATAATGTACATTACAAACTGGATATAAAAAATTGGGATATAAACAAGGAACAGGAATTTAACTTCCCGGTACTTACGGAAGAAAACACATTAAACATGGATGCAGTTGGTGGAGTGCCTTTTATGATGGAAGAACTGTTTGATATAAAATATCAAGAAGGTGAATGATATGACATTTTTGAGAACTGTTAATTTGCATAAAAGTTTTGGAAATATTAAGGCAGTGGATGGTATAAATTTCGAAGTTAAAAAAGGAGAGGTATTTGGTTTGCTGGGACCTAACGGTGCAGGCAAGTCCACAGCTATTTCCATGATATCCACACTGCTGCCTCCCACAATGGGGGATATCCTCTTTGAAGGTAAAAATATTTTAAAGGAGCCAAAGACAATAAGACAGAAATTAGGGGTGGTTCCTCAGGATATAGCGCTATATCACACCCTCACAGGATATGAAAATTTGGGTTTCTGGGGAAATATGTATGGTTTAAAAGGCGCTTACCTTAAAAAGAGAATTGACGAGGTCTCGGAGATAATAGGCTTAAACGGCCGTTTAAAAGATAGGGTGGATAAATATTCGGGAGGCATGAAAAGAAGATTAAATATCGGAGCGGCATTGCTGCATATTCCTGAGCTTCTGATAATGGATGAGCCTACGGTAGGTATAGATCCCCAGTCCAGAAACCATATACTGGATACCGTGCTGGAGCTTAACAGGCAGGGTATGACTATCATATATACCAGTCACTATATGGAAGAGGCGGAGTATCTTTGCAGCCGAATCTGCATTATGGACCAGGGAAAAATAATTGCTTCCGGCACCCGGGATGAACTGGTAGAACTTATAAAAGGAGAAACAAGGCTGAGCCTTAAGCTGGATAAAAATGCCCCAAATATCATTGAGGTGCTTAAGAAAATTGATGGTGTGGCTTATGTAGAACTCATTCAGGACATGATAATCATAACCGGTGAAAACGTTGATATATTACTGGCAGATATTATTGCTAAAGTATCAGAATATGGAAAGCATGTGGTATCCATTGACGTCAAAAAGCCTGATCTTGAAACAGTTTTCCTTCGACTGACAGGGAAAGCTTTAAGGGATTGAGGTGTATGGTTATGAGTATTATAAGTATAATCATTAAAGATGTAAAAACCATATTGAGCGACAAAAAAGCTCTTGCAATAATACTTTTAATGCCTGTCTTGCTCATGGTCATATTGAGCTTTGCATTAAAGGGAGCTTTTACAGGTACAGATTACGGTAACGGCAGAAAGGCAAACATCGCTGTTGTAAAGCAATATGATGAGAATAGCGATTTAATAAGATTTGATGATGCATTATTAAATGGACTTTTCGCGAGAAACATAGGCGATGAAACTATAGAGGAATTGAAAAAGTATGGGGGAGAAACAGACATAGAAAAAATATTCTTTGAGGATTTCTTAAACAGCGAGGATGTTAAAAAAATTATAACCTACACTGTGGAAGAAGAAGCTAAGGCTTTTGATATGTTAAATAAGGGAGAAGTTTCTGCAGTGTTGGTTTTACCACAGGGTTTTTTATATGATATGAAGATAAACCTTCTCACTCCCTTCAGGAACAAGA
The DNA here is from genome assembly GCF_001317355.1 of Oxobacter pfennigii. Classification (NCBI taxonomy): domain Bacteria; kingdom Bacillati; phylum Bacillota; class Clostridia; order Eubacteriales; family Clostridiaceae; genus Oxobacter; species Oxobacter pfennigii. The sequence goes on along the minus strand of NZ_LKET01000032.1, from coordinate 385,379 downwards.
TTGATATAAAAATCATAAAAAATCCTGACAGAAATATAGACGGCCAGATAGTCCAGGCTGTTGTTGAAGCTTATTCAAATATCATGTCTTTTACCATAATTGGAAAGAATGTGCTCATAGAAAAAGCCCTGGCTTATAACTTGGGGAATGATGGATTTAAAGGCATAAAAGTTGTCACAGAAGGTATGGGTAAAGCAATGGAGGGAATAGAAATAAGTTTGGATGACGTGGCAGTGCAGGGCAGGAAACCAATTGAAAGTTACGGTTATTATGCTGCTGCCATGCTGACCATGTTTATACTCTTTGCATCCGGCCATGGAGGAAGGATGCTTCTTAAAGAAAAGGAAGATACGACTTATCAGAGGATGATAGTTGCCGGTACGTCTAAATTTGCAATTCTGGCGGGAAAATTCTTTACAATATTTTTTATTGCGCTGCTCCAGATGGTTATCATGATTGCTTTTTCAAATTTTGCATTAAAGGTTCAATGGGGAAATGCATTTGCAGTAATTATAATAAGCATATGTGCCGCTTTTGCTGTGGCAGGACTGGGAACTTTAATTGCAGCTGCCACTTACAGGGCAGGTAATTACAAAATGGCCGACATATTCGAAACAGCCATAATACAGGCAATGGCTCTATTAGGCGGCAGCTTCTTCCCCGTTGATATAATGCCCCGCGCCTTGCAAAATCTAAGCTTTCTTTCTCTTAACGGTACGGCACTGAAAGCCTATTTAAAAATTATGGCTGGATATGGCATGACGGACATAATAAGCTATATTTCAATTCTTTTAACAGCAGGGGCTGTATTCATACTGCTTGGTGTAGTGGCTCTTAAAGATAAGGGAGGGATTGCCGGTGCTTAGTGTAATAAAATTAAGACTTCTAAGGCTGAGGGATGATATAGGGGTATTCATATTGATGACCGTCATGGCTTTTGGCCTTACAGCAATATTCGGCGCCTCGCTAAGCGGCGGCAAACCTGAAGTAATTATAGTAGATGAAGATAAAAGCGGCTATTCAAAGCTCTTTATAGATGAGCTTAAAGACAGTACTGGATTTGATTTCACAGAAGCGGATATGAAAAATGCCGTGGCAAAGGTGGAAGAAGGAAAAGCTCTGGCCGCATTGCTGATAAATGAGAGCTTCGATACTGATATACAAAATGCTGAGAAAATTACCATAGGTATAATGAAAATAAAGGATGATTTATTTATATTGACACTTCAAGAGCTGGTGTCCGGTATTGCATCAAAGATGGCGGGAAGCATAAGGATAGGCGGATATTACCAATGATTTTATACACTCAAATAAGCCTGGTGAGGACACCTTAAAGGTGTGGGAAGATGCATATCAAAGTGTAATGGAGGCATGGAAATATAAAGTTCCGATATCGGTGACTGCAGTAACCCAAAATAACAGTTCAGCTGAGGGGTATGACAGTCTTAAACATTCCATGATAGGCTTTTCATTATTCTTTTCCATGTATACCATGGTTTTTGGGATAGGTACAATATTAAGCGACAGGCAGTATAAGACCTGGCAGAGGATGCTCATATCCCCGGTATCCAAGTTTTCCATATTAGGAGGGACCATGGTTGTGGCATACTTAACCGGTGCCATTCAGATGGGCGTATTGATATTGGCAGGCAAGTATCTGCTTAACATAGACTGGGGGAACAGTATGGCAGGAATACTGATGCTTGCAGGAGCTTTTGTATTCACTGTGACGTCCATGGGGCTTATGCTTTCCGGCATAGTTAAAACCCATGAGCAGCTTTCGTCCATAAGCCCAGTGGTTTTAACCAGCACTTCAATGTTAGGAGGCTGTATGTGGCCTTTGGAGATAGTCAGCAATAAAATACTTCTTTTTTTAGCAGAGCTTACACCTCAGAAATGGGCAATGCAGGGTATGGAAAGCATTGCAAGCAAAGGTATGGGCTTTGAGGCCGCAGTGCTGCCGACAATAGTGCTTATAGCAATGGGCACCCTGTTCTTTGCAGCCGGAGTTAAACTCTTAAAGTTTGAATAGGTTTATTATCGCATTTTAATTATAACGCTACTCTATCATATTTTTCAGGCCTTCCATGTCTTTTATTTTAACTGAAGATCTGTAAAAATCTATGATGCCTTCCTCCATCATTCTGGCCATCTCCCTTGAAAGAGATGGCCTTGATACATTTAGAAAGTCAGCCAGCTCATTACGGTTCATTGGCATAAGAAATGTGGTGCTCTTAACTGTTCTTTGCTGCTCCAGCAAAAATTTTGATATCTTGCCTCTAAGGCTTTTAACTGTTAAATACTCCACCTTTTTATTGAGCATCAACGCCTTGTCGGATATTATGCGAAGCATATTGTTAACAAGATTCTTATGGCATAGGCATAGGTTTTGGCATTCGCTTATTATCTTATCAGGGGGGAGGAATAAGACCTCGCAGTTATCCTGGGCAACAACCGTTGCCGGCCAGGCTCTTTCGGCGGAAAATGCAGCAATTTCACCGAACATATCCGATGGTCCCACTATGTCTATAATTACTCTGTTGCCTGCAGCATTCTCTTTAGTAACTGCGGCCTCTCCCGAGAGCATAATGCCTATTCCTTCGAATTTTTCGCCTTCAATTGCCAGATTTTCACCCTTCTTATATTTTCCCAGCCTGGGTCCCATACACTCAAACATAGCCTGTAAGCCAACAGGATTCATATCCTGAAACAAACTGCATTTATTTATAGTATCCAGCCATTTTTCATACATTTATATCACCCGTATTTTTGGTAACCATGGTTACCGATTATTTATCATTATTATATTAAAATAAATTCACAAAGACAAGAGAATTAGCCGGAGGCTTCTCCGACTGACCCAGATATATTTCTTTAAAAAAAGGGAAAATGTTTCCTAACATTAAATATGGACATTTTCCTTAAAAATAAAAGGAGGTTTTGAAATGATAAGAAAGATAATCACCATTGACGAAGATAGATGCAACGGATGCGGGATATGTATAAATGCCTGTCATGAAGGAGCATTAAAATTAATAGACGGAAAAGCAAAGCTTGTATCAGAATCCTACTGTGACGGACTTGGCGCCTGCCTTCCCGAATGCCCTACAGGAGCTATGAAAATCATTGAGCGGGAGGCAGATGACTTTGACGAAGAGGCAGTAAAAAAGAACATGGAAGCGATGAAGCATAAAGAAGAGAAGCCTTCAATACCTGCAACATTAGGCTGCGGATGCCCTGGGAGCCAGGCAAGAGCTATTGAGAAAAAGGGAGTAGCTAAAGAAGTAAAAACTCAAGTTTCAATGGAATCCCAGCTAAATCAGTGGCCGGTACAGATAAAGCTTGTTCCTCCCGGCGCACCATATTTTGAGAATGCTCACCTTCTGGTGGCAGCAGACTGTACAGCCTTTGCATATGCCAACATCCATAATGACTTTATGAGAAACAAGATAACAATAATAGGCTGTCCCAAGCTTGATGCCATAGATTATTCAGAAAAACTTACCCAGATAATTATGTCACACGAAATAAAAAGCATAACAGTTTTGAGAATGGAAGTCCCTTGCTGCGGGGGAATTGTAAATGCAGTAAAACAGGCTCTTTTAAACAGCGGAAAGCTTGTTCCATGGAGTGTGGTAACCATAGGTACAAACGGAGATATCATTGAAAATTAATATAAATTAAAAAATACTAGGGGGTACTAATAATGAGTAATATGTTTTGTTTTCAATGTGAGCAGACTGCCGGCGGTAAGGCATGTACTGTATCAGGAGTATGCGGCAAAAATCCGGAGGTTTCAAACAAACAGGATGAATTAACCTGTGCGCTGGTAGGCCTTGCGAGGTCTGCATATGGCAAAGAAACAATAAAAGAAACTGACCGGGTTATGCTGGATGGACTTTTTGCCACTATAACCAATGTTAATTTCGATGCCGCAAAACTGGAGGAATTAATAAGCCTGGCTAATAGTGAAAAAGAAAGGTATGGAAAGGCTGAAGATTTGGCCTTTGATAATTTGTGGAACGGAGATACTGATATAGTATCCTTAAGGTCCACGCTGCTTTTGGGAATACGCGGTATGGCAGCATATGCCTATCATGCCGTTAATTTAGGAAAAGAAGATAAAGAGGTTACGGCCTGGCTTTATAAAGGCATGAAGGCTATAGGAGAAGAATACTCCATAAATGAATGGCTGGATATCTTAATGGAATTTGGCCATATAAACTTAAAATGCATGGCGCTTTTAGATGAAGCAAATACATCAGCTTATGGCCATCCTGTTCCTACAAAGGTGACAACTATCATTGAAAAAGGGCCATTTATTGTGGTAAGCGGCCATGATCTGTATGATTTAAAGCAGCTTTTAGAGCAGACTGAAGGAAAAGGAATAAATGTATATACCCATGGTGAAATGCTTCCTGCCCATGCATATCCCGAGCTTAAAAAATATCCTCAGCTTAAGGGTAATTTCGGAACTGCATGGCAGAACCAGCAAAAGGAATTTGAGGAAGTTCCCGGAGCCTTCCTGTTTACAACAAACTGCCTGATGCCTCCAAAGCCATCATATATAGACAGGGTGTTTACTACAGCAGTTGTCGCTTATCCTGGATTGGTGCACATTGAAGAAAAAGGCGGTAAAAAGGACTTTACTAAGGTAATTGAAAAAGCAATAGAGCTTGGCGGCTACTCCGAAGATAAAATAATGACAGGCATTAACGGCGGCACAGAGCTTATGACAGGCTTTGCAAGAAATACTGTTCTCTCGGTGGCAGATAAGGTTATCGACGCTGTGAAAGCAGGCGCCATAAAGCATTTCTTCTTGGTTGGAGGCTGCGACGGTGCAAGGCCGGGAAGAAATTACTATACAGAGTTCGTTGAAAAATCTCCTAAGGATACTGTAATTTTAACCTTAGCCTGCGGAAAATACCGCTTCAATGACCTTAATATAGGAGAAATAGGCGGTCTTCCAAGGATAATGGATATGGGGCAATGTAATGATGCCTACTCGGCGATACAGGTTGCTGTAGCCCTTGCCAATGCCTTTGAGTGCGGAGTAAACGACCTGCCCTTGACCTTGGTGCTTTCATGGTATGAACAAAAAGCAGTGTGCATTTTATTGACACTCCTTGCCCTCGGAATAAAGAATATATATATAGGACCTACACTTCCGGCATTTATATCGAGTAATGTTCTTGGTGTTCTTGTTGAAAAATTCGGATTAAAGCCAATCTCAACACCGGAAGAAGATTTAAAAACAATCCTTTCCTAAAATACACAGCGGCTGAAGATATTTTCAGCTGCTGTTGCTTTTTATAGATAATTAACTTAGGGAACCTTGCCCATTTCGGCCTAAACGAATATAATCATACCTAAGAAAGATAAAATAAATTACTGAAGGAGTAGGATTAATGCATAAGAGAATGAAGTTAACGAACTTAAGCCTACTGGAAGTATTAAATTCACAAGAATATTCACACTGGCTGAAAATATTCAGAAGCCAGAATTTTAAAAAGAAAGACATAATATACCATCCCAATCATGAAGAAAATCTTGTCTTTGTCGTTAAGAAAGGAAGGGTAAGAGTTTATCTTGCCTACAGTGAAAAAGAGTTTACCTTATCAATCCTAGAAGCCGGAGCCGTATACAGTACTCACACCCGGGCCTATATACAAGCCCTTGAAGATTGTGAATTAATGATTGCCGACATACAAAGCTTCGGCAGAGTGATGACCGAGCATCCTACATTTATGTTGACAGTAATACAGGTACTGGGCGACCTTCTGAAAAACTCCATATCAATAATAAACGGTCTGGTTTTCAAAGAGGTTAATCAAAGACTCATAGAATTTATAATTCGTGCAGCAGAAGAAAAGGGTATGGCAAGGGAAGAGGGCATTATAGTTGAGCTTAATTTAAGCAGCGAGGAAATTGCCATGATGCTCGGGACAACACGGCAGACCATTTCACTGCTGCTCAATGATTTTTATAAATCAGGAATTTTATCTAAATTGGGACGGCGTACAATACTTATAAAAGATATAGGTGAGTTGAAAGGTATGATTCTTTCATCGTGATATGTTAAAAATTATACAATTGTCATATAGCTGACAGTTTTTAAGGATATACTATGTTAAAATATCTTCTAACAGAACAAAGTTTTTGTTGGAAGGGGAGATATTATGTCAACTCAACTTTTTAAAGCGGCTTATGATGGCGCAGCAGCTGCTATCGGCGTTGCTGAGTCGCTCTTGAGTAAAGCCATTGAAGAAAATGGCGGGAATGCAACTATAGAATATCCCGGAACTGCTTATAAGCTTCCCGTTATTACAGCACTGGGCAGCGAAAGTGTAAAAACACTGAATGACATTGTGCCTGTCATAAACAGGGTACGCTCTGAAAATCTCAAAGAGGATTTGACGCTTAAAGGCGCTCTCTCTAACGGTGAAGTAACTCTTTACGCAGCTGAAATAATAGAAGCATTAGGATACCTTAACGGAAAGTCTCCTGTTACGCCGCCTGGAGCCGGATTTATTCCCGACACAGTTTTAAGGGCTCTCGGAGTACAGCTTGTTGACAATACTATACCGGGTGTTGCTGTCGTACTGGGCAAGGCTAAGGACAGCAAGTCGGCGGCAAAACTGATTAATGAATTGAAGTCAAAAGGTATTGTAATATTGCTGGTGGATGATATTATCGATCAGCTTATAGAGGAAGGAGTCAATCTTGGGCTTGAATCCTTTACCGTACCTCTCGGAAAGTTTACTCAGGTCATACATGCTGTGAATTTTGCTCTAAGAGGAGGATTGGCTTTTGGAGGTATTGCCCCGGGAAATAAGGCGGCACATCTTGAATACCAGCAAAAAAGGGTCATGGCTTTTGTTATAGCATTGGGTCCGCTGGATGAAATCAGAATATCGGCGGCATTTGGCGCTGCTTTACTGGGGTTCCCTACCATTACAGATCTCCCTTTGGAAGAAGGAATTCCCGACTGGGTTATATCTGAAACAGACTACGAAAAAATAGTTCCCCTCGCGCTGGAGACAAGAGGAATCAAGCTAAGAATCACAAATATTGACGTACCTATTATGGTAGGGCCTGCCTTCGAAGGAGAGACCATAAGAAAAGGCGATACTTACGTAGAATTCGGAGGAGGAAGGACAACTGCTTTTGAACTTGTGAAAATGGTAGGCCCCGATGAAATTGAAGACGGCAAAATTACGGTGCATGGGCCTGAAATAGATGAAATTGAAGAAGGCAGCAAGCTTCCTTTGGGTATAAAAATAAAGATATACGGCAGGAAGATGCACCAGGATTTTGAAAGCGTACTGGAAAGAAGAGTCCACTATTTTATAAATTACGGAGAAGGATTGTGGCATGTAGCCCAGAGGGATTTATGCTGGCTCAGAATAAGTAAGGATGCAAAGGCAAAGGGTTTTAAGATTAGGCATTTTGGAGAGCTTTTGATAGCCAAGTTTAAATCCGAGTATCCGGCACTTGTGGACCGCGTTGAAGTAGAACTATATACCGATGAAAAACTGGTCAATGAACAGATAAAAGAAGCAAGGGGAATTTATGTAAAGAGGGATGAGAGGCTCAAAGGTTTAACTGATGAATCTGTAGAGGAGCTTTATTCCTGTACCTTATGCCAATCCTTTGCGCCCAACCATGTATGTGTGGTCGCTCCCGAGCGCGTAGGCTTATGCGGCGCCGTAAGCTGGCTTGATGCAAAGGCATCCTATGAAATAACTCCAACGGGGCCTAACCGTCCCATAAAAAAAGAAGGTGCAATTGATGAAGTGAAAGGCATATGGAAAAGTGTAAATGACTTTGTTTATAACAACTCAAACCATATGCTGGAAGAAGTATCGCTATACACGTTAATGGAAAACCCCATGACATCCTGCGGCTGCTTTGAAGCAATTATAGCCATGATGCCTGAGGTCAACGGGGTGATGATTACAAGCAGGGAACATGGGGGAATAACACCATGCGGAATGTCATTCTCGACTCTGGCCGGTACTGTCGGCGGCGGGACACAGTCTCCAGGATTTATGGGAATAGGCAGGAGATATATATTAAGCAGGAAGTTTTTAAAAGCCGATGGAGGAATGGCAAGAATTGTGTGGATGCCTAAGGAATTAAAGGATTATCTGAGGGAAGAATTCATTAAACGAAGTATTGAGGAAGGTCTTGGGGAAGATTTTATCAATAAGATAGCCGATGAATCCATAGGTACATCAGCGGAGGAAATTGTTCCCTTCCTTGAGGAAAAAGGCCATCCGGCGATGAAGATGACTCCTCTGTTTTAGACGTGGCTTATTTATAAATAAAGCTCAAATAGAGAGTTGTATAACAAATAATTAACGTATCCCATGTATAAAGCCGTGCATAAAGCATATTAAGAAAAGATTTTTTATGCACGGCTTTTTTTATATATTATCCCCATATGCATGAGAAATTAATGTAGCAGACTATCAAAAAAGTCATAGCTTATATTAAGAAAACTTTTAGGAGAATAACGATATGCATATTGGTTCATATTTAAAAATGGAGAAATTTGTGGCCAAATATTTATCCGATTATACCGATAAAGAAATTAAAATTATAGACATTGGCAGCCAGGATGTCAATGGCTCTTATAAACCGCTGTTTGATAATCCAAAATGGGAGTATTACGGATGTGATATGGAAGAAGGCAATAATGTAGATATAGTGCTTAAAGATGTTTATAATTGGAAGGAAGTAAAGTCTGACTCATTTGATGTGGTGGTATCGGGGCAGGCCTTTGAGCATATAGAATATTTCTGGGCTACCATGTTGGAGATAAGCAGGGTAGCAAAGTATGGAGGTTTATTATGTATCATTGCCCCTTCTGCCGGTGTTGAGCATAGATATCCGGTGGATTGCTGGAGATATTATCCGGATGGTTTCAGGGCTTTGGCCCGATACAGCGGATTGGAAGTATTGGAAGTATATACCGATTGGTATCCAATTGACTATCCCGATAGAGGGGAAATATGGAAGGATTCCGTATTAATTTGCAAAAAACCAGATATGCCGGTTGTTCAAAAGTTTAAAATGTATTTGAAAAACAGGCTTTCCAAGTTAGCTGTCAAAATGAATATATAATGATTCAAATTAATTTATAAAGAGTATTTATTACGGATAAGGGAGCTTAAAAGCTTCCTTTTTAATTTACTGGAAGATATAAATAGATTAAAAGCTATGGTAGAATATATTTTAAGAGATTCCCGGAGATTTTATAATAAGTTGGAAAAACACAATCAGGAGGCGGAGGTAATGAAAGAAAAGCTTTACTTTATTACAAGACGCTATGCTGTAATTTATTGCGTTTTTTATACCATAACTACAATTATAAGCAGCCTTATTAACTTATACCAGGGAGTCATTTATGATACTCACATGCATTTAATAAACCGGGCAATTGTTGTGCTTATCGGTATACTGGCTATAGCAATAGTTACAAATATGAATTTTAAGCTTAAAATTCTCAATCATATAATACCCTATACCATTACAATGCTTCTTGTACTGGCATATGTCTGGTTTACAGGTTTATTTGATGAACTTCATAAAAATGCATACAGAGATATTTTTTTAAACTATACAGCCATATATGCAGTTATAACTGTGATTTGGATTTTGAAAGATAAGTATGCGAATAAGAAGGTTAATAATATCAGTAGTTAATAATGGAGATAATTAAGATGCTTGATAATATAAAAAATTTGTTGCGGGAAAATAGAAAGGAAATATTAAAATTATCTTGGGTAATTTTCTTTTGCTATTCAATACTAATGTTATGGCAGGTATTTATAGGCCCCTACCGAAGTTCCAGCGGCATAAGAAGGTATAATCTTTATCCCTTTAAAACAATTTGGAATTATTTTGTTAACAGTGAACAATATAGTTTTCATATTTTATTTATTAATCTTGCTGCTAACATAGTAACCTTTATACCGCTGGGCTTTTTTATGCCGTTACTGTTTAAAGGATTTAACAGTACGATTATTATGGCAGTATTTTCTGCTATAATTACAATAGTTATTGAGTCCATGCAATTTGTTTTTAATGTGGGTGTATTTGATATTGACGACATTATATTAAATACCTTAGGCTGCATTATAGGATTTGCATTATATAAAAAGGTAAAATTGGCCATGAACAAATTGGAGGAATTTTAATTGCTTAAAAGAAGTTCCAATCAATATTTAAGGGCAGCTGAGCTGTGCAGGGAAAAGATAGAATCATTTTCCACATATCCCTATTCATTGCCTGCCATTAAGAATTTATATACATTAGAAATACACCCCAAAGTTACATTTATTGTAGGTGAGAATGGTACCGGTAAATCAACTATACTTGAAGCGATTGCCGCATCATATGGATTCAATCCCGAAGGCGGTACAAAAAACTTTAACTTTTCAACATCGGATACTCATTCAGGTTTATATAAATATATAAAGTTAGTAAAGGGAATTAAAAAACCCAGAGACGGATTTTTTCTTAGAGCAGAAAGTTTTTATAATGCTGCCACATATATTCAAGAATTGGATAAGGAAGATGGGCGGGGGCCAAGGATTATAGATTCTTATGGAGGACTTTCATTACACGAACAATCCCACGGTGAATCATTCCTGTCGTTGTTTATGAATAGATTTTCAGGAAAAGGCTTATATATTTTAGATGAACCTGAGGCTGCGCTATCGCCGTCACGGCAGCTAGCTTTGCTTTCGCGGATGCATGAGCTAATACAAAAAGATTCGCAGTTTGTAATTGCTACTCATTCCCCAATTATCATGTCTTATCCTGATTCAATAATATATGAAATCAATAATGGTTTTAATAAAGTGGAATATAAAAAAACAGAGCATTATCAGATTATGAAGGAATTTATTAATAATACGGATAAAATGCTTAATATAATTATGGAGCCATAAAAAATAATATTTTAAAATGATTAAAGGATGGCAGTTTCAGATTTTGATTATTAAGGAGGGATTCATTGTGACTATTTATGCGGCACTTCTTCGGGGCATTAATGTAGGCGGAAAAAACAGAATTTTGATGTCCGACTTGAAAAGTTTATTTGAGCATATGGGGCTTTCTGAAGTACAAACATATATACAGAGCGGAAATGTCCTTTTTAAATCGGAAGAGGAGGAAGAACCCCTTCGGGAAAAAATTGAGGGTGAAATCGAAAAAGCCTTTGGATTTTCAGTGGCAGTTGTTTTAAGGACAGCTGCTGAGCTGGAAGAGATTTGCCGAAGCTGCCCTTTTTCAAATGAGGAAATTTCAGAAGCAGAAGCATCGTCACAAGTGGAATGCCTGTATGTTTCGTTGTTAATCCATGCTCCTTCTAAAGAAAAAGTAGAGCGATTGGATGTTTATAAAAATGAAAGCGATGAATTCCGGATTATAGGCCGGGATGTTTTTCTTTTATTTCATAACAGCATCCGCAACTCGAAGCTTGCCAATAAGCTTCATATTTTGGATGCCCCGGCAACTGTACGCAATTGGAAAACAATAAATAAGCTTTCACTATTGGCAAAGGCAATGGGAGTTTAATTTGCAGTTATAAGAGGTAGGGGGTTTTTGCCATGGATGTACTGGAAAAGTTAAAGGGCGGGGATTTGCGTTCAATAGGCAGAGCCGATGAAGTGGTATCGGATATACTTGAAAATGATGGATTATTTGAAAGAGTTTTTGAAGGCATGCAAAGTGAAGATGCCATTGTAAGGATGAGGGCTTGTGATGCTATTGAAAAGGTGAGCCGGATAAAACCTTATTTGCTTGATAAGCATAAAGATAAACTTATAAATGAAGTGGCAGCAATTGAACAGCAGGAGGTCAGGTGGCACCTGGCACAGATTTTTTCAAGATTGGATTTAGAAGAAAGTGAAGTAAAAAAGATAGTTGAACTTTTGAAAGATTGGATAAATATGAGCAAAAGCAATATAGTTAAAGTCAACTCCATCCAGTGTCTCTTTGATTTAACACTGCATCATACACATTTAAAGCCTTTGCTCATTGAAATACTGAACAAGTCCATGGAAAAGGGCAGCCCGTCTGTTAAAAGCCGGGTAAAAAAGCTTTATCTATCTCTTGCGGATACAAATCCAAATATGCTTCCTGCAATTCCAAGAAATGCACCAAGTAATATAACTGTTATGGAAAGGCCCAAAACCAGTTCTTCAATGGGAGGCAGCGGGATAAAAGGAAGGGGGCCGGACAAGCCGGCATAAACGTATTTTAATGCAATAACTGCAACAATAACAGCCAGCACTGCACCTCCGGCGGTTAACAACAATCCTTCCAGTATAAAAGGGAAAGCGATAAAATATCCGGGAGCACCTAATAGTCTCAGGGTATTTATCTGATCTCTATTGTTGTATATTCCCGACCTTATTATATGGGATATGATAACCAGCGTAGAAATACCCACAGTAGCTACAACTATATATCCCAGTATGCGGAGAACTTCTGAAATATCACGGATCCGGTCTAAAATCTCCCTGTTATCCCTTATATAGCTGACATTTTCTATAAGATTAAGGTTTTTCAAAATTGAGTCTATATTCTCAAGATGGATTTTAATTTCTAAAAAAGGACTGAAGGGGTTTTGAACAAAGAATGCCAGTATTTGAGCATCTTTCCCCAGTATATCTTCCATACGGCTGTATGCTTCATTTTCATCTACCAGGCGTACATCTTTCACTCCATCTATGGCCTTTATATTTTCCATAAGCTTAGAAACCGCTTCGTTACCGATACCTTCATCAAAATATACATTTATTTCTGCCTCACCCTGTATAACCTCAACGGCACGGCTGCTTATCCACCAGCATGAAATTATCATTGTCAGAATGAAAAATATGAGGCCTGTACTGAAAAAAGAAAAAACATTGGATAAAAGGTTCGTCTTTAAAATGGTCTTTACTTCTTTTAGAAAATAACCGGTGTTATTAAAAATACTTTTCATTTTAAGCTTCCTCCAGCCTTTCACAATGAATGCTTCCTTCGCTTATGCGTATATACATGGCTCCTTTTTTGCCCTCGATCAGATGGGTGGCATGGGTTGTTATTATAACTGTCCTGCTATCATTTTTAAAAGAAGCTAAAAGATTTAATATTTTGACGGCATTGTCTGTGTCTAAATTACCTGTGGGTTCATCGGCAAGAATCAATTCAGGTCTTCTGGCTACAGCCCGGGCTATGGCTACCCTCTGGCACTCTCCATAGGACAGGTTTTCCACTAAAGACTGGGCTTTATGAAAAAGACCTACCTCTTTCAATGCAGAAATAGAGTCCTCTTTAATTTGATTATATGTAAAATTCAAAAAACGCATGCCCAGCATTACATTTTCCACAGCCGTCCGTCCCTTTATAAGCTTAAATTCCTGGAATACCGGCCCCATCCTTTGTCTCAGCTTTAATATACCCGATGTGTCTTCTTTCTTTATGGCCTGCCCCAATACATTCAAAACCCCTGACGTGGGGAATTCCATTCCCATCAAAAGCTTTAACAGGCTGGTTTTTCCGGAACCGCTTGGGCCTGTTATATACACCATGCTGCCCTTTATAATTTCAAGGTTTACGTTTTTAAGTCCGATGGTTCCGTCGGAATATATCAAAGAAACATCTTTTGCTTCAATCATTTTATTTGCCTCCAAAAGGGTTGTTATCTAAAATACCGGCTTTATTATAAATTTCAAATGGCCGTCATTGATTTTTAATGACTGAACCCGGCTTTTGCCAATCAAGGGTTCCAGATTCAGGCTTATTTGGCCTTCTTTGAATAAGTCCTCCAATGCATTTGAATCCAAGGCTACTCCATAAAAGCTGCCGCCTTGAGCTTTGAAATTTAATGTATTCCCGTTAATAACCTCAAAGGTGCCCCAAAGCATAAGGTTTAATTGCTGTACATATACTTCAACTCTGTCATTTTTAAAGGTTAATTGCATCAGGGATAAAATGTCATCTTCTTTTGCAATATCATTAAAAATTTCTTCTTCTATTATACCTTCAATGCCTGAAAGTGTAAGCTTAACTTCAATATCATCAAAAGGAATGCGGCCTTCTTCTATAATCCTTGAGAATTCATATGCAATCCCTGAAAACATGATTTTAAGCTCCTGCCAAGAATTCTCAAAGGTTTCTAATTGCTCTTCATAATGCTCCCTCTCTTCATTCAGGGACAAAAGGTAGCTTTCCAGATTACCTTTTAAAAGAAGCTTATTATCAAGGGATTCTTTAAGATTTATGTACATACCTTCGGTATTCCTCAAAGTTTCATCAAGTACTGCCTTTTTAGCACCGAGTTTTTCCCTGCTTTCTTTTAAAGTATTTAACAGGTTTCCGGTATTTCGGGATAAGTCTCTTAAAGTTCCAAGTTTCCACAGCATGGTGTCAAGGCTGTCTGAATTAAGTATGATCTCTATAAATGAGCCGGGGCCTTTACGCTGGTAAACCTTAAGCACTTCACTTAAGGAATTAAGCATAATTTCATATTCTTTTTCTTCCTTTAAGATGGCAGATTCCAACTTTTCAGCTTCTTTTTTAAATTCATTAATTTCCAAAGTCAGCTTTTTTTCTTCTTGTTCCATCATTTTAATTTCATTTGACAGAGAAAATAAGTCTTCCAATATATCCTTTTCCTCCTGGGATATTCCCTGCAATTTCTGCTGTGTACTGCCGGAAGGGAAGGCAGGAACTGCATAAATCCTTAGAGGAAAGTTTATAAATATAAACATTATCAGGAATGAAATTATATAAATTTGTATTTTTTCAATATTGTGCATGGCCAATTCTCCCATTACATCGAAAAAACTTAAGGATAATATGGAGTTTTCTCCAAAAAAGACAAATTTCCTCCCTATATTCCTTTATTTATTTTCAATTAAAGCATAAAATATATCTATATAAGTTTTTGCAATTTTTGATATTTGGAGGATAAGCATGGTTAACAGATATGGATTTGTAAGAGTAGGAGCAGCGGCACCAAAACTTAAGGTTGCAGACCCTGTTTATAACATAAAAGAGATAGAAAATCTTATTTTGAAAGCGGAAGATGAAAATGCTGCAGTTATAACATTTCCCGAACTTTCAATATCTGCCTACACCTGCGGTGATTTATTCGGACAGGAAAGCCTTTTAAAGGCCTGTGACGAGGCAGTAAAGGAGTTATGTACATTTTCAGCCGGAAGGGATATCGTAATTGTAGTCGGGGCACCTGTCAGTTTTATGCAGTTTACCTTCAATTGTGCCGTTGTAATACAAAGAGGGAAAATACTCGGTGTGGTGCCTAAAATGTACATACCTAATTACAGTGAATTTTATGAACGGAGATGGTTTTCTCCGGCAAATACATATAAAGCCGATGAAATAATTTATTGCAATGAAAAAGTCCCCTTTGGAAGGGATATATTATTTCAGAGTGAAAGTTTTGAGGAGCTCACTATAGGCATAGAGGTATGCGAGGATTTATGGTCAGCAATTCCTCCAAGTTCTTATCAGGCCTTATCCGGCGCTACTCTTCTATTAAATGTATCTGCCAGCAATGAATTGGTTAATAAAGCAGCCTACAGAGCCGACCTTGTAAAGCAGCAGAGCGCCAGACTTATAGCCGCCTATGTGTATTCGGCTTCAGGTGTTCATGAGTCCACCACCGACTTGGTATTCAGCGGACATTCCATAATTGCAGAAAATGGCGTGATTTTAGAGCAGGCTGAGAGATTTGAGAGGGAATCCTCATTAATAGTTACAGAAATAGATTTATTAAGACTTAATTCCGAGAGAAGAAAAAACCTTACCTTCAGGGATTCAGAGGAGATAAGCAGTAAAAATTTCAGGAGAATTACATTCAAACAGAAAAAGGCAGAATTGAAAGAGCTGAAAAGAATGGTAAATCCTCATCCTTTCGTACCATCGGATGTAGAATCCAGAAATGAAAGGTGCCGCGAAATATTTAATATACAGGTGGCAGGCCTGGCAAAAAGGATAGAGCATACGGGAAGTACAAAAGCAGTTATCGGCATATCCGGAGGATTGGATTCCACTCTGGCGCTTTTAGTTACATTAAAGACTTTTAATATTTTAAATATGCCTGCAGAGAATATACATACAATAACAATGCCGGGCTTCGGAACTACGGACAGAACCTATAACAATACAATAAAATTGTGCCGGGCATTAAATACCAACTTTAAAGAAGTAAGCATAGTTGAAGCAAGCCTTTTACATTTTAAAGATATCGGACATGACCCGGAAATATTGGATGTAACCTATGAAAACGTTCAGGCAAGAGAGCGGACCCAGATACTTATGGACACCGCCAATAAAATAGGCGGCCTTGTGGTAGGGACGGGAGATTTATCCGAGCTGGCACTGGGCTGGGCTACATATAACGGAGATCACATGTCCATGTACGGAGTCAATGCAAGCGTTCCTAAAACCCTGGTAAGGTACCTGGTAAGATGGGTTGCAGAAAAAGAAATGGATAAGGACACTGCAGCTATTTTGTTTGATATACTGGATACCCCTGTAAGCCCGGAGCTTCTTCCGGCTGACAAATCAGGGCAGATATCCCAGAAAACCGAGGATATTGTCGGGCCTTATGAGCTTCACGATTTCTTTTTATATCACATGATGAAATATGGTGCGACGCCAAAAAAGATAGCTTATTTAGCCAATAACGCTTTTAAGCAAAGCTATAGTACCGATGAAATTAAAAAGTGGATTAAGGTGTTTTACAGGAGGTTCTTTTCCCAGCAGTTTAAGCGCTCCTGCCTGCCTGACGGTCCGAAGGTCGGTACCATAAGCCTTTCTCCGAGGGGAGATTGGAGGATGCCAAGCGACGCTTCAGCCAATATATGGCTTGAGGAAATTGATAATATAAAATAGGTGATAAGTTGAGTAAAATTATAATTACCGCCAATGAGTCAGACCAAAGGCTTGACAGGTTTTTAAGGAAATACCTGAAAACAACTTCCTTG
Source organism: Oxobacter pfennigii (assembly GCF_001317355.1). NCBI lineage: Bacteria > Bacillati > Bacillota > Clostridia > Eubacteriales > Clostridiaceae > Oxobacter > Oxobacter pfennigii. The sequence goes on along the minus strand of NZ_LKET01000032.1, from coordinate 368,364 downwards.
ACTGAAATATATAAAATGATAAGAAAAAAAGACATATTGGTTAACGGGAAAAAAGCTGCGGAAAGTTACAGGCTGAAGACGGACGACGAGGTGGAAATAAAAATTTTAAAGCAGCAGGAAAGCTTTAGCTCAATTGTTCCTGCAGGCAGGGATTTTAAAATCACTTTTGAGGATAAAAACCTGTTGGTTGCCGATAAGCCTCCTGAGCTCATACTCCACCCGGATAAAACTCACAAGGAAGATACACTGATTGACCAGGTGCTTTATTACCTGTATGAAGAGGGAAGCTTCGACCCTGAAATCGAGACCACATTTAAACCTGCGGCAGTAAACAGGCTGGATTTAAATACCGGAGGCCTGGTTATCTTTGCTAAAAACTACCCTGCTCTTCAGGAATTAAGCAAGATGATGAGAAACAGAGATATAAAAAAATATTATCAATGCCTGGTTAAAGGTTTTTTTGCCGGGGAGAAGACATATAAAGCATATCTTGATAAGGATACCGAAAAGAATATTGTAAATGTGTCAGAAGATAAAAAAGAAGATTCAAAGGAGATACATACAAAGGCTAAAGCTTTAAAAACAAATGGAGAATACACGCTTTTGGAAATTGAACTCATAACGGGCCGGAGCCATCAGATAAGGGCCCATCTTTCCAGCATGAATTATCCCATAATAGGCGATAAAAAGTACGGCCAAAAGGAAGCTAACGATTATTTTAGGAAAAAATACGGATTGATGCATCAGTTTTTATATGCCTATAGAATTTATTTTGAGGATGCTCCGGAAAATTTAGTTTATCTGAAAGGAAAAAGTATTGAAACAAAGCTCCCCTCTATTTATTCACCCATAATAAAGGAGCTATTCAATGGATAAACAATGGTTTTGAAATTATTGCTAAAGATAAGGCTGAAGCTTTTGAAATGTTAATAATTTGGAAACTTGATGCAAGGGATGAAGGTTCATCCCTTGTTTTGTCTTTTATTATGATATAAAATTATTAGAAGTCGCTTAAATTTATATGCAAGGGGGGTGGGGAGAGTGATTCCTGATTTGAATTTATTAACCCTGTTAGTCATAGTCCTTTTTATGATTTTTCTTTTGAAGGGCTTGAAAAGAAATTTTACTGTAAGTGATATACTCTATTCAATAACCGGCAAAATAGATACTGCATTGTTTATAGGGTCTTTACTATTATCGGTATACCTTACAAAAAAAGTATTGTTTGACGAGGTCAAGGAAGGGATATTTGAAAAAGTATATAGACTTATTCCTTCAAATATAATGAATTATATTATTGATGCCGGAATATTGGTATTTTTAGTTATTACTCCCCTCATACTGCTACTGATATTTTCAGTTCTGGTTTATACAAGGTCATATTTTGATAAGCTGCTTTTTACGCTCTCGGAATTTATGGCAAAAAGAATTGAAGCCATAGGTAAAACTTCAGTGAAGGTGCTGGGAGTAACCCTTGAACTTATAAAAGGTACCGCAGCTGTAATTTGTGCGGTATTTATAATAGGACAGGTATTTATCTTCTTCCCCGGGACAGGCCTTGAGAGTTACGCAAAATCAAGCCGGGCTTATAATTTTATAGATGGATATATAGTATCACCTGTATTAAGAAGCAGTTTAGGCTCTAAGGTGCCTGTTTATCTTAAAGCCTCCATTTCAGCAATTTCTACGGACATAATTGAAAATAAGGTTTTAGGCAATTCAGCAAGTCTTGAGACCTTAAGCTATATAAGATTTCAGTACGAAACCAGGTCAAATGATGAAATAAATGAAAAGGCCAAAGAACTTGTAGGAGATGAAACGGACCAAAGGAAAAAAGCACGTATCCTTTATGAGTGGATTGGAAGCAATATAAATTATGACTGGGATAAATATAAAAATATAATTAATGGCGACAGTGATAAGGACAAATTTGGAGCCATTGAGACTTTTAACACCAGAAAAGGAGTATGTGAGGATTATTCGGACCTTTATGTAGCCATGGCAAGAGCGGTGGATTTAAAGGTGCGAATAGTTGTTGGACAAGGTTATAGCATGGACAGCTGGGCAGGCCATGCCTGGAACGAAGTATATATCGGAGAGGAAGAGAAATGGATACCAATAGATGCTACATGGGCTAACAGCGGAGATTATTTTGACAGCAGCAATTTCTATGATGACCATATCATAGAGGCAGTGGCGGGAGAATGGCAGTAAAATTTGGCTTGAAATTAGTCAATGAGCCTGGTTTTACTGCCATATTTTTTTAAAAGTATTAAACTATTGCTTGTATTCTGATAAAATGTTTGTAGAACATATGTTTTGCACCGGAGGGTAATTATGATAGATTTTAAATTTGATACATACGGAAAAAGAATAACAGGAAGCAAGAGGATACCGCCAAGGCAGCCCATATATGAGAATTTCCCCGAGAGCCTTGATAAAGACATAGTAGATTTTTTCATGAGCCAGGGAATAGATAAGCTTTATTGCCATCAAAAAGAAATGTTTGATAATGCCATGATGGGCAAAAATGCAATCATCACTACATCTACAGCCAGCGGAAAGACCATGAGCTTTCTCCTTCCCGTAATCAATAAAATATTAAAAGACCCGGGAGCCAGGGCCATATTTGTTTATCCGACAAAGGCTTTAGCCCATGACCAGTATAGGAACATGGTCCCTGTACTTGAGCACTTCGGGTTAAAAAAGCTGCAGGCGGGGATATATGATGGCGATACGCCGCCCAATGAAAGGTCCAGAATAAGAAAAAATGCCAATATAATACTGACAAATCCGGAGATGCTGAGTTCATCTTTTTTGCCCAACCATTCCTTGTTTGGCTTTAATCACATTTTTTCAAGGCTTAAATTCCTTGTAATTGATGAGCTTCACGCATACAGGGGGGCCTTCGGCTCTCATATGGCAAACATAATGAGAAGGCTATTAAGAATATGCCGCTATTATAAAAGCAGTCCCCAGTTTCTTTTAAGCTCGGCTACAATTGCAAACCCGGTGGAATTGGCTGAAGGTATTTGCGGAGATAAATTTGTACATATTGAAAAGGACGGTTCTCCTTCGGGAGAAAAGGTAGTTTATTTCTGGCAGCCTCCCTTTATCCGGGATACCCAGTACCGCAAGGGTCCCGAGGAGGAAGCCTCGGAATTAATCCCTGACTTGGTGGATAAGGGCATAAGGTTTATTACCTTTTGCAAAAGCCGCCGGGATGTGGAAGTAGTTTTAAAGGAAACCAGGGACAGGCTTACCAACATGGAAGGAAAGCCGGCCTTGGGAAAAGACTTATCTCACTTAATATCGGGATACAGGGGAGGCTATACTCCCGAGGAAAGAAAGGAAATAGAAGATAAGCTGTCAGCAGGAAAGCTTATGGGGGTAATATCTACCAATGCGTTGGAATTGGGAATTGATATAGGAAAGCTTGATTTATCCATAGTATGCGGATTCCCGGGAACAAAAGCGTCCTTCTGGCAGCAGCTGGGAAGGGCAGGCCGGAGGGGAGAGACAAGCTACGGACTTTTGATATTTGACGTATCCCCCGTTGACCAGTATATTGCCGTCAATAACGACTGGCTGCTTAACAGCGGCGTAGAAAATGCCGTAATTGATAAGAACAATCTTTTCATACAGCTTGCCCATGTAAGGGCTGCCGCTGCGGAACTGCCCCTATCCTTAGACGATGCCGCAATTTTCCCTGATTTAGGAGAAATCGTCCCTGTACTTATAGATGCAAAAGAATTAAAAGGAGAGGACGGAAATTTTCTTTGGTCGGGCAATGAATTCCCGGCAGGAGATTTTAACTTAAGAAATATTAATAACAACACTTACAAGGTTTTAAATAAGGCAAACGGTACTATTATAACGGAAATGGACGAGACGCTGGCCTTCCACGAAGTCCATCCAAAGGCCATATATATTCATGACAGCATGCAATATATCGTGGAGGATTTGGATTTGAAAAACAGGATAGCCACCGTTGTGCCAGTTGATATGAATTATTTTACCATACCCTTTGTTGAGACCGATGTAAATGTATTGAGGGAATTCAAGCACAAGGAAGTTTTTAGAACGACAGAGTACTTTGGCGACGTAAAGGTAAAGGAAGCGGTGCCGGCATATAAGATGGTGCAGTTTCACAACCATCAGAATTTAGGCTTTGAGAGGATTACCATTCCCCTTTATCAGGAGATTGAAACCGAAGGCTTGTGGTTTACGGTGCCTGATGAAGTAGATTTTACATATAACAGCTACACCATGTTCAACTATTATAACGGATTAAAGCACAGCCTCTTAAACGCAGCCATGATGAGGACCATGGCCACCCGTGAGGATATGTCAAGTACTGTGTTTAACACCAAGGATGAAAATGAGGAGGTAAAGAAATCCCACGTACTTTTATATGACCTTTATCCGGGAGGCCTAGGCTTTTCGGAAAAAGCCTATGACTTTGGCTACGATATAATAGAGGATGCAATCATTCTTGTCAATAAATGCAGCTGCGAGGACGGCTGCCCTGCCTGTGTGGGGGATTATCATCTTGATAAAGAGCTCATACTCTGGGGCTTAAAATCCATGTTAAAGGAAACTGAGGAGGTTGTAAGCACCAAAAGGGCTGCAGCACCGCCAAGGGTTATTGAAGAATATGCTTTTGAAATGGAAGAGCTGCCCCAAAGATGGGGTGATTTTATAACACATTTAAGGGAAAAAAGCGAATACCTCCACAGTTTTTTGAGCACTATTGATAAAGCAGAGATTGCAGGAAACAAGCTTTTCCTGGTAACGGATTTTAAATTTTATGAAGAATGGGTTATGGAAGGCAGCAATAAAAAGAAAATTTTAAATACTATAAAAAGATATGTAAAAACTCCATCATCCTTTGAAATAGGAGTTAAATTAATAGACAAGGAGCCGGCAGACATTAAGGATAAAATAATGAGAAGGTATGATGATCTTATAAAGTAGGTGAATTTATTGTACAAGGCAGTGGAATTCTTAAACAGCTATCAAAGAGAGGCTGTTATAAATAATGAAAAGGTTCTTCTTTTGAATTCATGTGTAGGCAGCGGTAAAACCACAGTGCTTGTACATAAGGTTTTATATCTTTATCATGAAAAAAAGATACCCTTAAAGGACATGGTAGTACTGACCTTTACCAACAAAGCTGCACAGGAGATTAAAGCAAGGATTTTGGAATCCGATGCAGTAGGAGAAATCAAAGAAGAGGATTTATTGTTTTTCGGTACCTTTCACAGCGTTGCCAGGCAGCTTTTAAGTACATGCCTTCCCGTTGAAGATTTAGGATACACAAAGGAATTTACCATACTTGATCAAAATGATGCGGAAAGCCTCTTTGACAGGATTATAAATAAATACAGGCTTAATATAAAATACAGAAAAAAGCTTGAAAAAAGGATGGAGGAATATAAAAACGGGGTATCCTTATACGGTGTCATGAAGTATGAGGATGAGATTGAGAAATTCATAGAATGCTTCAGTGAAGAAAAAAAGCTGTTGAACGTTATGGACTTTGGTGATTTGATAAAAAATGCCTCAATATTATTAAAAAATGCTGATTTTAAACCTTCCTGGATAATAATTGATGAATTTCAGGATACGGATATGGACCAGCTTGAAATGATAGACGGTCTTATGGATAAGAACACCCATGTTTTTGCAGTGGGAGACCCAAATCAGGTCATTTACACCTGGAGAGGCAGCAGCCAAAGCTTATTCAATACCTTTAAAGAAAGATACAATGCAAAAGAAATGACGCTACCCATTAATTACCGCTCCACTGCTACAATTTTAGAGGCTGCCAGGGCCTTTATAAATATGCCCCATTCATTGGAGGGTGTCAGGGGAAAAGGAGCTTCTATAATTGTAAAGAGGCATTATAATTCCTTCAATGAGGCCATGTATCTTGTGGATACAATAAAAAAGCTTATTGCTGATGGGATAAAGTATAAGGATATAGCTGTGTTTTACAGAATGCAAAAACAGTCCCAGGTTTTTGAAGATGTTTTTAAAAATCACGGTATACCCTATGAAGTATCCTTAAGAAAAAACATTAAGGATATCCCCGTACTTAACTGGTTTATAAAGCTTTTGAAGGCATCGGTAAACAGCAGGGATGTTGACAGCTTATACTATGTACTGAAGGATGAAAAATATGGATTGGGGCTGACTGCAAAAAAAGCTTCCGCCCTTTATGAAAGCATTAAAAAAGAGGAGTTTAATGATATTCCAGAAATAGTTTTAAAAATCATGGAGTTTAAAACTTGGTGTGAGAACAACAAACCAGAAACAACTGATCTTGAATGTCATCTATATGAATATTTCGATATAGATAATTATATTTCCCCCACCTCCATTTATTATGATGAAGATAAAATATTAATACTTAACTTTTTGAAGGAGCTTATAGATGTATCATTTCATGAAAATACAACCATATTCGAAAGAATAAGAAAGGCAGTGGATTATTCATCGCTATACGGTAAAAGCATAATAAAGGAAAGTATAGATAAAGATAATGACAGCATAAAGCTAATGACTTTGCATGCATCAAAAGGTTTAGAGTTTAAATATGTATTCATAACAGGTGCAAACTACGGCATAATGCCTCTGGGCACAAGGCTTATGGATGAAGAAGAAAAGAGGCTGTTTTTTGTGGGAATCACAAGGGCCATGGATTACCTTGAGATATCCTATCATGCCAATCCCGAGGATTACAGGGCATTGCCCATCGTAAGCCCATATCTTAAGATGATTCCGGAACAACTGATTGAAAGCCAGGAATTAAAAGGCAGGGCTCATGCATTATCCGGCCTAAGAAAAGAAATTAAGAGCAATATGGATAAAAATTCAGCAGAATATATAAAAATGCAAAAAAAAGCCTTGCATCCTAAATACGGTACAGGTTATATTATATCGGAGGAGGGTGAAAATTTTGTTGTGGAATTTGATGGCTACGGCAAAAAAACCTTCTCTAAAAGCTTTTGTCCCTTAAAATTTCTGGATTAAAATGGGACATTCCTTCAGGAGTGTCCTTATAAGCTGGTGACACTTCTCAGAAGAAAGTGGTACCTTACATTAAACTAAGGAGAGAATTACATGGAACTGTCAAGAAAAGGAATGGCAATTGAAGAATCCTTAACGCTGGCGATTACAGCAAAAGCAGCAAAAATGAAAAGTGAAGGCATGGATGTTGTCAGTTTTGGAGCAGGAGAACCGGATTTCAATACCCCGGATGATATACAGGAAAGCGCCATATCTGCTATAAAAGAAGGACTCACAAAATACACCGCTGCATCAGGTATCACAGAGCTTAAAAAAAGCATATGCCAAAAGCTTGAAAAAGAAAATGGTGTTACATATGAAGCCTCACAGATTATAATTTCAAACGGAGCAAAGCATTCTCTTAATAATGCCCTTTTGGCAATATGCAATCCCGGTGATGAAGTCATTGTACCCGTACCTTACTGGGTAAGCTATCCCGAGCTTGTAAAGCTGGCGGATGCAGCGCCCATATATGTTGAAACAAAAGAAGAAGAAGGGTTTAAGTACACTGAAAAATCCCTCCTTGCCGCTATTACGGATAAGACAAAAGCCATTATATTAAACAGTCCCAACAACCCTACCGGAACAATTTATGCCAAGGAAGAATTAGAGATTATTGCAAGGATAGCAGTTGAAAAGGATATAATTATTATATCCGATGAAATATATGAAAAGCTTATATATGACGATTTAAAGCATATAAGCATAGCCTCATTGGGGCAGGAAATCAAGGAGAGGACCATCCTTGTCAACGGAATGTCCAAAGCCTATTCAATGACAGGCTGGAGGATCGGATATGCGGCAGCGGATAAAAGGATTATAAAGATAATGTCGGATATCCAGAGCCATGCCACTTCAAATCCCAGTTCCATTGCTCAATATGCCAGCGTGGCTGCCTTAAGCGGCAATCAGGACACCATCGAAAATATGAGGCAGGAATTTGAAAAAAGAAGAAACTACATGGTTGATAAAATAAATTCCATGCCTCATTTATCCTGCAGAAAGCCGGAGGGAGCCTTTTACGTTATGGTCAATATAAGCAAGGTAAAGGGAAAAACCATAAAGGGCAAATTGATAAAGGATTCCTTAAGCTTTTGCGACGGATTGCTGGAGGAAGTAAGGGTGGCCGCTATCCCCGGCTCCGGCTTCGGAGCCGATGATTATATAAGGCTTTCATATGCCACATCAATGGAAAACATACAAGAAGGATTAAACAGAATAGAAAAATATGTTTCACTGTAAATGTAAGTGGCTCTTTATACTAAACCTCACGGTTGGTGTAAAGAGCTTTTTATATTTTCATTCTTTTGTAAGAGGAAAGACAAATTAAAAAAACAGCTGTAAGGCGGTGATTGTTCACCGCTTACGGATGATCTATTTTATTTAATCATCCATCCCACTTTATTTTTTATCAATATTTATATAATAGTTTAGTTGTATTATTGTTATTTACATGGTAATATTATCCATAAAATATTACAAAGTCTGTAAATGAAATTATACGAATTGGAAATAGATATAAAATCAGAAACAAATATAATCAATTATTATTAAAAAAGGAGATGACAATCAATGTCTAAAGAAAACTTAAGAGTAAATGAGGATGCCAAGTATTATCGCCAAAAGAATCGGACACGTATTACGGAATTAAATGAAAAAAGAAACCAGCATGCAAAGTACTATCTTAATAATGACGGAACTATAACGGCAGAAATATCTGCAAATTCCAGGCACTATAAAGATAAAAACGGTAAATGGCAGGATATTTCAAATGAAATTGCTTCATCTTCTGACGAAAAAGGCTTCAATTTCAGCAACAAAGCAAACTCTTTCAAAACCGACTTTGCTAAAAACTCCGCTTCCGGGCAATTGGCTGCATTGAGGCTTGATAAAAATCAAAAAATTTCATGGAATATGGCTGATGTAAATTCAGTAGATGCAGTTAATGACACATTTTCAGTGACTTATCCGGAAATACTTTCAGATGTTGATTTGAAGTATGTCACTTTTTCCGATGGGCTTAAAGAAAATATTATACTGAAAAGTCCAGACGCCGCTAATTCTTATACATTCAATTTTATGTCAAATGGCCTGCTGCCTGAAAAACAGAATGACGGAAGCATTGCGCTGAAGGATGAAAATACAGGCGAGGCTGTGTTGGTAATACCTAAGCCATATATGTTTGACGGTAAAAATGAATCCAGCCAGGATATAAGCATGGAGATTGAAACGGGTAAAAACCCTGATGAATTCACTGTAACTGTGACGGCTGACCCCAATTGGTTAAAAGACCCTTCCCGCGCTTATCCTGTAACAGTTGATCCAACCATTACAACATATAATTGGTATACTCAGGTGGGAAGCAATGGAGTGGATACTTTTATTGCGGAGGGTACAAATTACAGTTATTATGTCAATGAATTATTGCGACAGGATATGAGACTGGCACATATAATTTAATGAGAACAAGGTCTCTGATAAGATTTGCGGATATCCCACAAGGAAATATAGTAACTGATGCGGTTTTATCAATATATAAGTATACTACTTCCAATGTAGCCACAGAAACATTGATTGCAAGGAGAATAACTTCTGCTTGGTCGGGAAATGTAACATGGGCAACACAGCCGACAGTAGATGAAACCTATGATGAAACACAGGCCGGCTTTGCCAATGTGGCAGGAAATCACACAGGCTGGGTTAATTTTAATGTGTGGTCGATAGTCAAAGGCTGGGTAAATGGGGACTTGCCTAATTATGGATTTATGATTCAACATAATAATGAATACAATCCGTTATTTTTCTATTACAGCAGCGAGAGTCCTACCGGATTCGGACCATTGCTGTCATTAACTTATATAACTGACGAGATTGGCCTGAACCCTTATTGGAGTTATGCAAATATTGAGGCCGGTGCAGTCAATACATTTAACGGCAACCTTGTATCCTCAGTTGCAGATTTTTCTTTGCCGGGCAGGGGTATGCCCATAAGTATAACCAGGACGTATAACAGCCGGGGCAATCTCAATGGAATTTTCGGTAACAAGTGGTTTTCAAACCTTGATATGCAGCTCGTAATGGAATCCTGGGGTGTTGTCCTTATAGATTCAGCAGGAACTGAACGTCCTTTCATGTTAAAGAGTGACGGATTAACTTATGCGGCGCCTAGCAGCTATCCCGTTCAGCTGTATAAAGAAACCAGCGGCGGAACCACAGTTTACAGGGTACAGGAAGCTTATTCGGAAAACAGCACATACCAAACAAAGCTGCCGTCATTAACATTTAACAGTAATGGGAAGCTTACGCAGTTAAATGACGGAAAAGGGAATACGACAACTATAACAAGAGTTTTACAAATCATTTTCATAACTGACCCTTCAGGGCGTTCGGCGACTCTTACATTGAACAGCAGCGGTTATGTGAATCAGATTATAACCTCGGCAGAACCCGGAAAAATAAAGGCTTCTTATGTTTACAATAATGGTTATCTTACAAGTGTCACTTACGATAACAGCCCATATACGGCAGCAACTGTTAATTATGAATGGAAAGACGGACGTTTAAGCTCATTGTCTGATAAAAACGGTAATAAGAAATATATAAACTATGACGGAAGCAATCAGGTAATAAGTATCGGGACTAAAAATATGCTTTCAAATCCCAGCCTCGAGGCCAGTGCTGACAATATAGCTCCGGACAACTGGATGACAGTGGTTAACAATGATAACGGAAGTGTAAAGATAGGCAGCATTGCCAAATACGGCAAGAACGGCCTTAATATAACAAGCGTTAATAAACCGGGAGCCGGAATGAGTTATCTTTATGCATATCAGGACGTATCTGTAAAACCCGGAACTGCATATAGTTTCTCAGCATATATAAAAACAAGCAATCTCGCCGGTAAAGCCTTCATCCAGGTTGAGCAGCTGGATGCAAGTGGAAACCATATCAGCTGGCTGGACACCAGAGGCACCAGCATTACCGGCACAAATTCAAACTGGGAGAATAGGGCAATTAATTTTACTGCAGCGTCTAATGCAGCAACTGCAAGGCTTTATCTTGAAACAGAACACGATGCTTCTCATTTTGGCGGAAGTGCATATTTTGACGGGGCTCAATTTGAACTTGGTTTAACTGCAGGTGACTTTGAAGGGCATACCGATTTCCGTTATGGGATGGATAACGGGGTTAAGTCATCCTGGGTAACAACTCCTGTGGGAGAACTGGTGCAATATAAGAGCTATAATTACGGTACACCTGCAGCAGTTATTGTTGACCCAAAAGAGCCGGGTAAAGATAAGTCAGAAATGACTTTGGACTGGGATGCATCTGACCGCTTAAGGAGCATTACAACCCCTGAGCAGGTAAAGGCTGTGTCCGGTAAAAAATATTCTTACCAATATGATGCAGTTGGAAATATGATTAAATCAACAGACCCCCTTGACAGGGAAACAAGCATGGACTATTATTTCAATCATCTTAAGGAATTGACTCAGGCCGATGGGAATAAGGTTCAGCATGTATGGGATCCTGTGAATCTTAACAGAGAAACCAGTACAAACCAGACACTTAACTCAAATGCCTACAGCTATGATTCGGAGAATTTAACATTGCAATCCAATCTGTTGGGCATTGCAGATAACCGGGTCTTAAACAGCAATTTTGAAAACTTAAGCGGTGACCAGCCTGTTGACTGGTCAGCCAATACACCTGCAGGTACTATAGCTAATAAGATAGAATATGACAACACAAAGGAAAGCAATGTCCTTCATATTAATCCCGGTTCAAACTATACCGCTTATCAAACTACCACAGAATATATTAATTTAACAACAAACGGGATTCCTGACTATTTTACAATAAGCGGAGATGTAAAAGCAGGACAATTAGGAAGTGCGGAAGGTCCTGCATTAAGAATAATATGGTATAGGGAAACTGTTGATGCAAACGGTGTGAGAACCTATACAGCACTGGGTGATTATAAAATTCCAAATATCAGAAGCACAGAATGGCAAAGATATACCGGCACGGTTGAATCTCCTCAACAGGCAACTCATGCCAGAGTACAGGCAGTTGTATATGGGGCAAACAATAACGGCTACTTTGACAATATCCAATTAGAGAAAAGCCAATTATCAAGAGGATATAATTTTATAGAAAACTCTTCCTTCGAAAGGGGAAATCTTAAGTGGGCATTAACGGGCAATGCCAGTATTGTAAATGCCCCCGGCGGTTATTCCGGTGATTATTACGCAAAGATAAGTCATTCAACAACAGGAAATTCCTACTTTGAGTCGCAGACTGTGATTCCTGTTAAGCATGGGGAAGTGTACACGCTGCTTGGATATATAGAGACCAGCGGAATTGTTGTGGATTCGGGAAATGGAGGAGCTTTTCTGTATGCAGATTACTATGACTCTTCCAATAATTATCTGGGTAATGACTCTACTGAATATATAAAGGAAACCTCGGGATGGACAAAGTATGCTCTTATACTGGAGCCTCCGGTAAACAGTGCCAGGGTAAAAATACTCCTAAGAATGTATAATGCCAAAGGAGATGCCTATTTTGATAATATACGATTAAGCCCGGGAAGGCTGGCAATAACAAATTCTTACGATGCAAACAAGAATTATATAACCAGCACTGTAGACCAGCTCAACAATGAGATAACTATACAGTCAAATCCCTATGGCCTGCCTGCAGAAATAACAGCCCCGGGCGGCGAAAGTATAAGTTATACTTATGACGGCCAGGGCCGCATGAGAACCGCAACTGACAATGCTAATAATACGGCAACCTATTCCCGGGATGCCAATGGTAATGTTACTAATGTTAAGCTTGAAGCAGGGGTTGAAACCTATAATAATACGACATTTACCTATGACGTCCATAATAATGTGAAAACCGAGGAGGATGCACTCAATAATACCACTTCTTTCTATTACGACGAAACCGGAAGATTGATTAAAACAGTTAATCCTAATAATTCAACAGCAGAAAGAAGCTACAACAGTTACGGAGATTTAGAAGAAGTTGATTTATCGACCGGACAGACTTATAATTATGAATATGATCTGGAAGGACGGCTGACAACTTCTGTAACTCCCGGCAGCTCAAATACAAATTACCAGTTTGATGAGGTCGGAAATTTAACAGGTCAGGTTCAAAAGGATGGGAACAATAATATATTGACGACCATCAGCGCTCCGGATACTGATATGTATTCCGAGCAAGACCAGCTCCTTGGCTTTAAAATGACGCATAAAAGCTACACATCTTATCCCATAGAATACAATTTCAGTTATACCAGGTCAGGATTGGTAAATTCAGTAACAGGGGATGGAAAAAATTTTGGATTTAACTTTGATGAAGGCAACAACCTGGTTGCAAGGCAAAATTCAAACAACACAAAAGATAAATTCACTTACAACGAATCAAATAAGGTTTCCGGAATTCAAACAGTTGACAACAACAATAATGTGAAATGGTCGAGTAGGTTTGAATACAACTCAGATGGAAGAATTACCGGAATAACAGGAAATGGTCCCGGAAATCCAAGCTCAAGCTATACGTACAATAACGGCACTGAGAAGCTTAACCGTTTGACAAATGCAGTAATTAACGATGGCTCAGCCCATACATTTAATTATTATTATGATGCGGCAGGAAATATTACTTCAATGAGCGTCGCAAACGGAAACGGAACAATAAGCACTGTGACTTTTAATTATGATGGCGATAACCGGATTACGGGGAATTCAGACTTTGCTTACGATAATAACGGGAACCTCATTAAGGCAAAATTAAAAGGAACGGTATACCAATATAGCTATGACGCTCTCAACCGTTTAACCCAAGTCAAAAACAGCAGCGGAACAGTTATAGCCTCTTACACCTATGACGGTGAAGGCAGGAGGCTGACAAAGACAGCCAATGGTGAGACAATAACCTACCATTATTTTGGAGGACAGCTTTTATATGAGACGTCAAGCAATTATGTTTCCGGAAACATACGTGCGCTGTATATAAGGACACCCCAGGGAAAACTCCTTGCAGTAAGTACTAATTATTCTATTGGGTCTACCATTAATAATTTTTACTATTATCACTACAACGGTCATGGAGATGTGACTGTTGTAACCGACAGTAGCGGTAATGTTTACAGGCAGTATGTTTATGACCCTTATGGGAATATTATAAGCGTTAAAGATGGCAGCGGCAATACAGTAGATATCAACAATGATACCGGATTTGAACATGCTTATACCTATGCAGGTTATAGGTATGATAAGGAAAGCGGATTATATTTCTTAAATTCCAGATATTATGCAGCAGGAATCGGAAGATTTTTAACGAAAGATATAATAGCAGGTGATTTAAGTAATCCAAAGAGCTTAAATAGATATGCATATGCTTATGGAGAACCGGCAAACTTAAAAGATACAAGCGGCTATGACCCTATTGCAGCCTATGTAAGTCATGAGCAGTGGATTGAATATAGTGGCTATAGCAAAAAAAGTGATAAGGGGCATGCATTTACTACCGGTAATGGAAAAGGTTATAGTGTTGCACCTGAAAAGTTAACTCCACAAATTGAGTATATAATAAAACATTATAATCTAGGAAATGCAGAAGAAATTGCGGAGAATAATCGGAATATGACTAAAATATTTATAACAGACTATATAAGTGAACTAGCTTCCGGTCTTATAAAATACTCAGTACTTGGAGGGGTTGTGTACAAAAACATATATATGAAAACAAAAAAACATTCAGTAGCTGGACAGAGTGCAATCAATACGATTTTAATAGAGCACAATATTAACTATTTTACAGATATACCTGATAGATTGTTGGGGCTTATCGATATGATACGTGAACGATTAGATAGATTATTTAATCAGGTAATGTAAATAATTTTGTGGGCAAATGAAAAAGTAAGCTCCTTTCTGGAAAAGCAGATATAAGCAGAAAGGAGCTTTTACATATACACCTATTTAAATATTCACCAGAATCTCTGATTCACACATAAAATTGAGCAGTCCTGGCAAATAATAGATTCAATTAAATACATATGAACCTTGCCTGGAAGGGGCAATGTCCTTTTCTACACATAAATTAACCTCTTTTAATTAATCTTATATATTAGCCTATATATAGGTAATTGCGAAACTAATTGATTTTATTGAACAGAGAATACCTGATAAAGAAAAAGAAGAGTTTTAAAAATCTAACAAGGTGCATTTTCTCAAATACACAGACCAATATAGAAAAAGGGTGCAAAAATAAAGAAGTTTAAAGAAGGAAGTATGAATATAGACAATATCTATGCAATAAGCGGTTTTAAACTTCTAATGTATTGGTGCTTATTTATCTTATCAGCTACAACAACAGTGATAAGCTGTGAAATGCCTGCAAGAAACAAATCGGCATGAAGGGTTTTTTCGTTTTGAGTCCTACGACCTGCAATATAGTAACTATCTTTGAAATAGCTGATATCCTTTTCAACAGAGGCCCGTATTTTATATGTATCGTTCCATTCCTTTGTACACCGGGCAGTCCCTGGGTAAGCCCGGAGATTCTTTTCAGGATAGATATAAAACATGCGTCCGCAGGAGGAAGTGGTGCAGGGATTTTCACAGAAACAAACCCGTTTACTGGAGTGATTTTCTTTATTCCAAACCCATTTCATCTTGGGACAGACAAATTTCATTGTTGGGAGACCACAACGCAGATGAGTTTTGCTCCCTTCACGATTCATGGGAAGAGAGTGGTCATGAGGGCAGCAGGGAATACCGTCTTCATTTAAAGGGCAGTCAGCATCTTGCAAAGAGAGTTTGTTCTTTAAAGGAATATAAGCAGTTTGAAACTTTAAATCATGAAATAAGTCATGATAAATCTGAATGATATCGAAAGCGGCATCACCTATGAATACCCTAGAGTTAATCAGAGGATGTTTGGCGAAGAAATCCTTAAGAACGGGTATGAGAACCTTTGAATCTGCAAGTGATTTATCTTCATTAGGAGAATCGGATTTTTTCTCGGCTATGATATCGACATGAGATTCAAGAAACTTCTTAATTGTAGAAGGAAATATTCTTTACAATGCCAAGACCGTTGGTTATAATACCAAATTTAAAGGAATAGCAGAAATGCCCATTGATATACATTTGCTGAATGGCTGGATTAGAAGCAGCATGGGAGGGCATAGAGGCGTAGGCGCCTTATAAGGGTCATAGGAATCGTCAATCTCCTTAGCCTTTTTAAAGGATTTCAGTTGTTTGATAATACGGTTTATGTATTTAGGGTTATTCTCGGTAACAAAACCTTCATACCAGAGGTATCAAATATGGTCATTTCAGCAAGTTTGGGATCGATCTGTTGGCATATCGGTTCGGTAATATCTACTAAGGATTCGAACATGGATTGTAAGTCCAAAAGGAAATCCTACTTAAAGCGGGTGAACTTAGAAGCATCAGGAACTTTAGTAAACCCGCAGAAATCCCTTAATTCTTTAGAGTATTGAAGAAAAATGATTAACAGGGAATCTGTAGGTATGGAAAAAATACGTTGCAAAATCAGTGCCCAAAGCATAGCGTAAAGCTGAAATTTCCGTGGCCTACCAGTAGAAGCGTAAAAGTGGTTTTTGAAAGAAGCGGGAACCAACTCGTCAAGATTGATGTTATCCTCAAGCAGGGAAAGGAACTGATATTTATCATTTTCAAATTTTTCTTTGCAATCAGAAAAAATATCTGCCAAAGAAAGCTGTTTATATGGTAACATATGTATATAACTCCTTTCTGAGGTAGTGGTGAATTTGTTTTTCTACAATTCAATTTTACCATAAATCAGTGAGGAGTTGTTTTATTTTGTAACGAAAAAGTCATGTAATTATGCGGGTTCCAGCGTTTCGCAAACGCCTAATTAGCCTATATATAGTGAAAGGAGTACACGTGTGGAATTTTTATTATATTTCTTCACTTGGTTTATTATTCAATCAAGCATTGTGATTATGATGTTTTATTATAGTTATATAAAATATCCTGATGAAAATGAGTCTTTCACAGGCAGTATTATATTAGCTCTTTGTGCAGCTTTTATCTCAACTTTATTGTATGTATTTATCAAGTGATAAAAATTTGATCCAACATGGAAACCCGAAGATTAAAATATCCCAGCAGCCGGAGCTACTTTAAGAAGTTGAAAAATAATTTTAATTAGATCTGTTGTAAAATCAAACTCATATTGTTGGTTTTACAACTTCTTTTTTATATTCAGCAGAAACTCGAGCTTCTTTATGCAGAGTACTATGACTCTTCCAAAAGTAATGAAAATCAGGATTTTGCAATTGTTGAAACAATAAGTTCGAATATATATTTATCAAGCAAGTAAAAATTGTATGAACAATTGCAAAATCCAATACTTAATATAGAGGGGTTGGGAATGAAAAAATTCATTAAAGTTAAATATCAATACATTTATTATTACCTTTAACTTTTGGTGGCATATGCGTTTTTGCTTTAATAAATTATACCATATGGAAAGAACATAAAAAGGCAATGATGATTGTGTTAAAAGGTTCTTTGAGTGGATTAGTTTATTTATTATTTACTACTTATGTCTCTGAAATCTTTAGACTATCTTATGTTGTTAAGACAACATTTGAGTTTATTTGTTTTCACATAGTAAGTATAATATCCGAGATATACTTTATCAAAGAACAGGAAAAATATTTGTCTAGTATGGAAAATAACGAAAAAAGAATATGATACCTTTTAAAAGGATTATAATTGCTTAAATTTATGCAACTTATTTGCAATAAAGAGGAAGTGATGAAATGGAATTATTAATTAAGCAAAAAAAAAATAAAATTTAATTATGAATATAATATTTATCAAGATTATAGGCTCTCCTATATAGCTAAAGCAAACAGAACCATACTGCCTCAATTGAGGGTTATTAAATTATTTGATAATGACAACAATGAAGTTGCATCTTTGAGGGAGGATGATTGGGTTAAATTTTTTTTAGGGTATATACCTATAGCCTTAATAGATATGCATATGCTCACGGGGAACCGGCAAACTTAAAAGATACAAGCGGCTATGACCCTATTGCAGCTTATGTTAGTCATGAACAGTGGATAGAATTTTCAGGTTATGGGGTAAGCGCATTAACTAAAGATGATATTTTAATTACATTATATTCATCTTTGGGTGCTCTCGTTGATGGAGAAATTATAGGTGAATTAGCCAGTAAAGTAACTGAACACAGATTTGTTATACCTGATAGTGCAGGGGGGGGTGCTTCCTCAACTTCTTGGTGATATCCACAAATATCCTGGACTGAATGCAGTATATAAATATGGAGGAGGTTTGGTAGGTTTGGCTTTTTGGGGATATGGGGTATATGATAATTATAAAAACTATCAAGATCCTTTTGAAAGGACATTGATTGATGTAGGTGTATTATTCATAGGGGCGTTTCTAGGAGTTTCCGTTGGTACAGCAACAGCAACAGCAACAGCATTAGCTACTACAGTAGGTCTCGGTATAGTTATATCGTTGGGTGGCTCAGTCATTAAAAATGTATATTATGGTAAAAAAATATAACTAAAAAGTGAGTTGAAAAAAATAAGAAGAGATCCTAATAAAACAACAAAAAAAACAATTTTATGGCTTATTGCATATATCTTTGCCTTTCAATATTTGCCATCAAAAGTTCAGATAATTTCTGTACTCTGTATTTTCATATACTATATATGGCATTTTATTAAAGACATAAAAGGGGGGGGGACTCAAACTCCTTTATACATTTCGATTATTGGATTTCCAATTATAACTTCTATTTTAATATATCTTATCGGGAGAGATTACTTTAAATGGAATAACAATATTCAATTAAAATTCACATTACTTTGGTGTATTCTAGTGCTGTACGCCTTGGTAGCAGGGATCGTTCGCACATATAAAAATGGTGAAAAAAGTAAAGCCATAATGGGAATTGCTGTTCTTTGCTTTATTATATTTTTGATTCTTATAATTTATATATCGGGATTGCAAAAGGGCATATTTTAATCTTAAATTTTATGCAAATAGTATCTTTTGTTTGTGTTCACTTTATATGGTTCAGAAGCTTATTCGGAAAACAGAACTTATGAAACAAAACTGTTGTCATTAACCTTTGACAGTAATGGCAAGCTTAACTTTTATTTGTTTTCTTTGAAAAATGAAGAATATTCATTGTAAAATGCGGGCATAGCCAAGAAAAAATAATTTTAATTAGGTCGTTGCAAAACCAAACTTATATTGTTGGTTTTGCAACTGCTTTTTTTGTACTGCGGTGAAAAACCGTCACTAAAAAATATGTTACCATATGCATGGGAAGAAGGGAGAAATCTATGCCTAGTAACAATTCAAAATATACAGAAGAAATGAGAGAACAGACAGCGAAATTTATACTTGAAACAGGGAAATCAGCAACCAGCTTCGCAGAAGAAATGGGAATTGACATAAATACAGTATGCCGATGGGTAAGAGATTATCGCCGCATAAAATGCCTTCTTATGCTGAATCAAAAGGGATGAAAGCTAAAAGTCCAATCTCTGAGCATGAATTGATACAGCGGGACAGAGAACTAGGAAAGGAACCCAGAAAGAAAGACAAGCTATTATCTGAAGAAAAAGAAAAGGTTGAAATCCTAAAAAAATCCCTGCACATCAAAGGATGGAAGTAATAATATTATTGCTTCCTACACCTATGACGGTGCGACACGTTCCTAACTGAAAAGGTTAGGCATATGTTTACGACCCTTATGGGAATATTATTAATGTCAAGGATGGCAGCGGCAATACAGTAGATATCAACAATGATACCGGATTTGAGCATGCACATACCTATGCAGGTTATAGGTATGATAAGGAAACCGAGTTATATTTCTTAAATTCCAGATATTATGCAGCAGGAATCGGAAGGTTTTTAACGAAAGATATAATAGCAGGTGATTTAAGTAATCCAAAGAGCTTAAATAGATATGCATATGCTTATGGAGAACCGGCAAACTTAAAAGATACAAGCGGCTATGACCCTATTGCAGCCTATGTAAGTCATGAACAGTGGATAGAGTTTTCGGGTTATGAGGTTAGTAAAGCGAATACACATGAAGTGGTACCAGATAGCAAAAGTTTGACTCAAGAAATTGGTGAAAACCTTCTGGCCACAGTTGCTGATTCTGTAATTTCTTCTGTTGTTAAGGATATAGTGCCAGCTACAATAACTATTGGTGTAAATAGGGCTTCAAGACGTCATGGTGGATTTTTTAATATACCTGCGCCATTAGAGTATAGATTAGTCAGAGGTATTGCGGAAGCCGGAATAATTGGCATAAGCATGTCAACTATAGGAGTAGTAGGTAATTTTAATAAAGGAAATCCTACTTAAAGCGGGTGAACTTAGAAGCATCAGGAACTTTAGTAAACCCGCAGAAATCCCTTAATTCTTTAGAGTATTGAAAAAAAATGATTAACAGGGAATCTGTAGGTATGGAAAAAATACGTTGCAAAATCAAACGCCTATTAACCTATATGCAGTGAAAGGAGTACACATGTGGAATTTTTATTATATTTTTTCATTTGGTTTATTATTCAATCAAGTATTTTGATTTTAGGTTTTTATTATAATTATATAACATCACCACAAGAAGAAGGGTCTTTTACACGTAAGGTTATATTGGCTCTTTGTGCAGGTTTTATCTCAACTTTATTGTATGTATTTATCAAGTGATAAAAATTTGAACCAACATGGAAAACCGAAGATTAAAATATCCCAGCAGCCGGAGCTGATGTGAGAAGTTGAAAAATAATTTTAATTAGATCTGTTGTATATAAAACGCCAGACCTCTCTGCTGTCAGTGAACCGAAGTAGTGTATATCGTCGTAAAGCTCCCAAAAATATGACAGTATCTAATGAGGTTTTATTCATCATGCGTAGAATAGATGAAATTCATACTGCGCACCCAACCTGGGGATATCGAACAATTACTGATATTATCCGCAGAGATGATAAAATTCAGAATACTGGGCATACCCACATTAGAAGACAGGCTTCTTCAGCAATGCACAAAGCAAGTCTTAGAACCTATCTGTGAAGCCAGGTTCTATAAACACAGCTATGGATTCAGGCCCAATAGAAGCATGGAACACGCTCTTGCCAGGGCAATCTCACTTATCAACTCCAACAAACTCCATTATGCGATTGATATTGATGTAAAAGGTTTCTTTGATAACGTAGACCATGGAAAACTACTAAAACAGATGTGGTCTATGGGAATAAGAGATAAGAAGCTGCTATCTGTAATATCCAAAATTCTAAAAGCCAGAATTGAAGGTATAGGTGTGCCGGAAAAAGGTACTCCCCAGGGAGGCATCATTTCGCCAATACTATCAAACATAGTGCTGAATGAATTAGACTGGTGGATATACAGCCAATGGGAAGGAATGAAAACAAGACCCCGCCGGGGGTAGTCATTTGCGTATACCCCTTTTCATCTTCATCGAGATACTGCATGGCACGATTTCTATTGGCTTCTCCAAATACATCGCACACATATTTTGCCACCCACCAAGTTTCTCCGTTTCTTTGAATGGTACGTACTTTCTTGCCTTCGTAGTTGAAAGTAGTTAATTCATTCATATAAACCTCCCTAATACAGTTATAGGGCAATAAGAAATCACCCTTGGATATAAGCCAAAAAAGGGGGGGACTCGAACCCTTATCATGCTCAAGGATAATTACCCAAGGCAGTTGGCTTGGCGAAATATGTTATTTTATATAATACCTTATATTTATAATAATTAATAACCCATTTTTTTTTGCAAATATATACAATATGCTCATGGTTTTTCATAGCATCTCATTTGATTCTGCATATTTCACTCCTTTAACTTCTAAAGGATGTTCTGCTAAAAGCAATCCTATTGCAATAAAAGAACGTCCTGAACAGGCAAAGAGGCAGCCCGCACAGGACGAGATAAAGGGCGTATTAATTCACATCTATATTTATGGGCTCTGCAAGCTGGTTCATATCATTGAATGTATCCCATACGGAAAGTTTATTTACAGCTAATTAAGGATAAATGAAATATTTCAGCACAATCAATAATATAAATTTACTGTACACATGTGTTAAACGAAGGGGGATATATCTTTGTGGTATAGAAGATTTAAATATGGTACATTGATGCTGTCATTTTTATTGATTGTTATGCTATCCAAGGGAATAAAACAGGAATTTGAGCCTCAGGCAGTCATGAGCTCCTATGGTAATGACAGCATTGTTGATGTACTGTCCCATTCAATAAAACAAGTTTATTCCATTGAATATAAACAAACTGTAAAAACCATGGCGCTGGGAAATAAGACATCTTCCATGGAAATGCATTATTATTACATAAGGCCTTACTACCTAAGGTGTGAAACATCATATTCCGGAAGCACTAATATTGATATATACACACCTGAAGGAGTATATGAGTATCTGCCCCAATCAAAGTCTGCATATTACAGGGAGAAGTGGAAGGATGATGCGCCCATTTACTTTCAACTGGAGGAAAAGCTTCAGGATATGGAAGTCAGCGGAAAATATCAGACTTTTAAAAAAGATGAGTTTAGAGGTCAGCCTGTCGAAATAATTAGATGCATTGACGACGATAACGGGGAGATATATGAGCATCGTATGTGGCTTGCAGAGATAAACGGATTGAGGCTCCCCCTGAAGGAAGAATTTTTGGCTGACGGGGAAATGAATTCTATCTGTGAATATGAATATATTACCGTAAACAAGAATATAGATATGTCTCTTTTTGCATTAAAGGATAATGAGAATATAAAAATATATAACATGGAGGGAATCCCCAAGCTTGTTAGTGACGAAAAGGAAGCAGAGAAATATGTAAAGTTTAACGTTCTTATTCCCAAGACTATCCCAAAGGATTTTTCATTAAGCGATATATATATTATTCCCCCGGCTAAAGCGCCTTCCGTCTTGATATCCTATATCAAAGATGATGATACAATAAATTTCATACAGAAAAAGACACAGGACAAGGAATTAGCTATACAGGAAGGGGAAAATGTCCAGATGGCGGAAGGGCAAAAGTTTGCAGTAAAAAAATATACCGAAGCTTATGCCGAAATCAGATGGATAAAGAACGGAATTGAGTATGAAGTAAGCGGGAGCTTTGAGGTAGAGGCAGAGATTATAAAGCTGATACAGAGCATTTCGGGAATATGGATATCAATAAAATAATAGAGCTTTCCGTTTATGTAACGCGATATAAAATTACTGGTTTTGATCCCGGTGAAGTTTTATGAAGTATTGACT
Organism: Oxobacter pfennigii; assembly: GCF_001317355.1. Taxonomy (NCBI): domain Bacteria; kingdom Bacillati; phylum Bacillota; class Clostridia; order Eubacteriales; family Clostridiaceae; genus Oxobacter; species Oxobacter pfennigii. The sequence goes on along the minus strand of NZ_LKET01000032.1, from coordinate 344,907 downwards.
GTTTTATTTTATATGAGAAAAAAAGTATGAAGAAATGTATTCTTCATACTTTTTTCATATTTTTTGTATATTATATATTTATCCATGAGGAGTAAATATATAGTTGCCAAGTTCTGCTATTTTACTATCAGAAAGAGGATTGACAATGAAAAGATGGCCAGGCATGAGAAGTGGAGATAAGATATTAATTGCATTTTTAGTTATATGTATTATCGGAGGATACATAGTCAATAGGTTTATTAATGTTGAATCGAATAAAAAGAATGTAGTCATTAAAGTTGATGATAATGTGATAAAGACATTAACTGTTAATGAAAAAACGGATAATAAAATTTATGACTTCCAGTTTAAAAATAATACCGGGTATATCGAATTAAAGGATGGAAAAGTCAGAATGCTGGAGATGATTAAAGACATATGCCCTGAGGGCGTATGTTCAGATACAGGATGGATTAGTAAGAAATATGAGACTATTGTCTGTCTGCCTAACAAAATAATCATATTTATTGAACAAAATAAGGAAGGAGATGTTGATGCAGTAGCATATTAGGGAAGGAAAATAATAAGGAACGATAAGGATGCTCCGAAAAGATGCAAAAATTCTGGAATTAAATTTAAGTTATAATATTGCAAAAGAAAAAATAAAGTGGTAATATTAAATCACACCCCCTATGGGGGAGGGGTAAAGAGTATTTTTTAATGCATATTACAGATAATAATGTCGAGAGGAGGGGTATTATTGACAAGCCATAAAGAAGATTCCGAAATAATGAATGCCCTTAAAACAGCCAGGGGACAGCTGGATGGTATATTGAAAATGATTGATGAAGAAAGATACTGTATCGATATATCAAAGCAGATATTGGCGGTTCAATCCCTTTTAAAAAAGGCAAATATAAAAATACTTAAGAATCATATAAACTCCTGTGTGGTTCATGCAGTTATGGTAGGAGAAGGACAAGAAAAAATAGATGAGATAATGTATATACTGGAAAAATATATAGATAAAGCTTGAAAGGGGGATATTAGTAATGAAGATTCAGTATTTAGATATAACGGGGATGACCTGTGCGGCTTGTGCCAAAGCCGTGGAACGTGCCAGCAAAAAGCTTGAGGGAGTAAATGATGCTTCTGTCAATATTGCCACTGAAAAATTAGCTGTTGAATATGACGAAAATAAAGTAGATTTGACAGATATAATAAAAGCTATAGAAAAAGCAGGATATGGCGCATTAGAAAAGAAGGATACAAAATCCGTTACAATACCTATAGGAGGAATGACCTGTGCAGCTTGTGCCAAGGCTGTTGAGAGGGCAGCCGGAAAGGTTGAAGGAGTAATATCTGCATCAGTTAATTTTGCGACGGAAAGGCTAACTGTTGAATATGACCCTGGCAAAACCAGGATTTCCGAGATTAAAGCCGCCGTTAAAAAGGCAGGTTATGAACCTCTTGAAATAGAAACGGGACAGGCAGTTGATCAGGATAGGGAACGCAAGGAAAAGGAAATAAAAACACTGCTTATAAAATTTATTATATCGGCTGTATTTACAGTTCCCCTTTTGGTTATTGCCATGGGCCATATGCTGGGACTGCATCTGCCGGGAATACTTGACCCAATGGAAAGTCCCAGAAGCTTTGCAGTGATTCAGCTAGTTCTTACAGTTCCTATATTGGCTGCAGGCAACCGGTTTTACAGGGTGGGCTTTAAGTCTCTTATAAAAAGAAGCCCTAATATGGACTCGTTAATAGCATTAGGTACATCAGCTGCAGTTATTTATGGTATATATTCCATAGTTCAGATATTTAACGGAAATATAGATTATGCTTATGAGCTTTATTTTGAGTCTGCCGGTGTAATTGTAACATTGATACTTTTGGGAAAATACTTGGAATCTGTCACGAAAGGAAAGACATCGGAAGCCATAAAGAAGCTTATGGGCCTGGCGCCAAAGACAGCTACGGTTATACAGGATGATAAAGAAATCGAAATTCCCATAGATGAAGTGGAAGCTGGAGATATTATAGTAGTTAAGCCGGGAGAGAAGATACCTGTTGACGGTGAGGTTATAGAAGGGCTTACATCCGTTGATGAATCCATGTTGACAGGAGAGAGCATACCAATAGAGAAAAAGCAGGGAGATAAGGTAATAGGAGCAAGTATAAATAAAAACGGCTCCATAAGATTTAAGGCGACAAAGGTAGGAAAGGATACGGCTTTATCCCAGATAATAAAGCTGGTTGAGGATGCCCAGGGTTCCAAAGCCCCCATAGCTAAGATGGCAGATATCATTTCGGGTTATTTTGTTCCCATTGTTATGAGCATAGCCATAATTGCAGGCCTGGCATGGTATATATCCGGAGAATCAGAAGTATTCGCACTTACAATATTTATTTCCATACTGGTTATAGCTTGCCCCTGTGCCCTTGGCCTTGCTACACCGACGGCGATAATGGTAGGCACAGGAAAAGGAGCAGAATACGGTGTTTTGATAAAGGGCGGAGAAGCCTTGGAAACCGCTCATAAAATAAAGACCATAGTCTTTGACAAGACAGGTACAATAACTGAAGGAAAACCAAAGGTAACGGATATAATAACAGCAGGAGGCATAAATGAAGAAAGGCTTTTAGCCCTTGCTGCTTCAGCTGAGAGAGGTTCTGAGCATCCTTTAGGCGAAGCCATTGTAAAAGGGGCAGAAGAAAAAGGCCTTGAATTTTTAAAGGTTGAGAGCTTTAAAGCCATCCCGGGACATGGAATAGAGGTTGTAATCGAAGGAAGCACAGTACTTTTGGGAAACAAGAAATTGATGATTGAAAGAAATATAGATATAACGGAAATGGAAGGGACTTCAGACAAGCTTGCAGAAGAAGGGAAAACCCCCATGTATGTATCAAGGCATGAAAAATTGGCAGGTATTGTGGCTGTAGCCGATGTTATGAAGGAGAGCAGTAAAAAAGCCATTGAAAAGCTGCATTCAATGGGCATTGAGGTTGCTATGATAACAGGAGACAACAGAAGAACTGCAGAAGCTATTGCAAAGCAGGTAGGAATAGACAGAGTTCTTGCAGAAGTTCTTCCTCAGGATAAGGCAAATGAAGTTAAAAAGCTTCAGTCAGAAGGTAAAAAAGTTGCCATGGTTGGTGACGGTATCAACGATGCCCCTGCTCTGGCACAGGCAGATATAGGCATAGCCATAGGCTCTGGCACCGATGTAGCCATGGAATCTGCCGATATAGTCCTGATGAGAAGCGATCTTATGGATGTGCCCACCGCCATACAGTTAAGCAAGAACACCATACGCAATATAAAGCAAAACCTGTTCTGGGCCTTTGCATATAATTCTGCCGGCATACCCGTGGCAGCAGGAGTGCTCCACTTATTTGGAGGCCCTTTGATGAATCCCATGATTGCTGCGGCAGCCATGAGCTTCAGCTCAGTTTCAGTATTGTTAAATGCTTTAAGGTTGAAGGGGTTCAAACCCTTAAAATAAAATATTTTCAGGAGGTATAATAATATGAAAAAGAAATTATTAGTAGAAGGAATGTCCTGCATGCACTGCGTTAATCATGTAAAAAATGCTTTGAGTGAAATTAGCGGCGTAACGGATGTAAAAGTGGACTTAGAAGGCAAAAACGCCGTAGTTGAGTTTGATAATGTAGATGATGAAAAATTTAAAGCCGCAGTGGCTGACGCAGGATATGAAGTTGTAGGTATTGAAAGTCTCTAAAAAATACATTTTGGCCTAATAAAAAGTTGTTCTATGGAACAACTTTTTATTTTCATCAATATAATAGATATATGATTAAAGTTAAGGATGGAATTATGGAAGTATTATCATTAGGGTCTAGAGGTTGGGCTGTTAAGCTCGTACAGAGTTTGCTTAACAGAATGGGGTACAATGCCGGTTCAGTTGACGGCATATACGGATTGCAGACACAACGTGCGGTCATGGAATTTCAAAGAGGATTTAATATTACTGCCGATGGAGTTGTAGGGCCAACGACCTGGAACCTGTTTGAAAATTTTTTAAGAGGTTATGGTACTTATACAATTAAACAGGGAGATACTATTTATAATATTGCACAGCGATATTATTCCACCATACATGGGATTATGACTGCCAATCCTGGAGCAGATCCCTTAAATTTAAGAATAGGGCAGACCATTACGGTACCCTATGGCATAGATGTGGTTTTCACAGATATTGATTATACTTATGATATTATGGAAAGAGATATTTTAGGCTTAAAGGCAAGGTATCCATTTTTAGAGGTTGGCTCCATAGGCAAAAGCGTTCTTGGTAAAAATTTGTATTATGTAAAACTTGGAGCAGGCCCCAATGAAGTGTCCTATAACGGCTCCCATCATGGCACCGAGTGGATTACCACTCCTCTTCTTATGAAGTTTATAGAGAACTTTTCACTTGCTTATTCAACGGGAAGTACATTGAGAGGCTATAATGTACGGGATATCTGGAGCAGAAGCAGCATATATATAGTTCCTATGGTAAATCCTGATGGTGTGGATATTGCAATTAAGGGTCCCGAACCACAAAATCCATATTATAATGATCTTTTAGAATGGAATAATACAGGTATGCCCTTTAACAGAGTTTGGAAATCCAATACAAGAGGTGTGGATTTAAACCGTAATTATCCTGCAAGCTGGGAAGAAGCAAAAGCCCAGGAGGCTCAATTGGGAATATACGGCCCGGGGCCCACAAGGTACGGAGGGCCATATCCATTATCAGAACCGGAAACCCAGGCAATGGTCAATTTTACTAATCAGCATAATTTCAGGCTGGTACTGGCGTACCACACTCAGGGAAGGGTGATTTATTGGCTGTATAAGAATATAATACCGCCTTATTCACGGGAAATAGCACAAATCTTTTCAAACGTAAGCGGATATATGGTAGCTTATACTCCTTATGAAGCTGCCTATGCAGGCTATAAAGACTGGTTCATAGAAAAATTTCACAGGCCCGGCTATACCATAGAAGCAGGTTTGGGCACAAGCCCTCTTCCCCTATCGCAGTTTGGCAGCATTTATAGGGAAAATGAGGAAATAATGATATTGGCACCGCTTTTATAATTATGGTAATTAAAAGTCGTAAGCTATATAATATTGTTTGTATACATTTGAATGAAAATTAAAAAATACTAATTACGGAGATAAAAATGACAAAGGATTTGCTTAAATATATTGCAGTGCAGGAAGATGATGGGGTAAGACTTGACAGCATATTAAAAAACAAGCTTAACCTGTCAAGAAGAATCATAACAGGCATGAAGAAAAACAATTCAATATATGTAAACGGGGAAGCAGCATTTACAAACTTAAAGGTAAAAAAAGGCGATGAGATATCCGTCAATTTATTAAAGGATGAAAGCCAGAATATTGAGGCTCAAAATATCCCCATTGAAATTGTTTTTGAAGATGCCGACCTTCTGATTGTAAACAAACAGCCGGGAATGGTAGTACATCCGACAAAAGGCCATCCTATAGGCACTCTTTCAAACGGTGTGATTTATCACTGGAGACAAAGAAATGAAAATACAATAGTAAGGCTTGTAAACAGGCTGGACAGGGATACCTCCGGCCTTGTCATGATTGCAAAAAACCAGTTTTGCCATCAGGCCATGGCAAAACAGATGGATAATAATACTGTTGAAAAAATATACTGCACTGTGGTTCACGGCATATTGGATAAAAATGACGGAACCATAGACCAGCCTATTGACAGGCCCTTCTATGATTCCATCAAAAGAGAAGTTATGGAAAAGGGACAGCGTGCAGTCACCCATTATAAAACCATAGAGATTTTAAACGATGCCTCCCTTTTAGAAGTCAGGCTGGAAACAGGCAAAACTCACCAGATAAGGGTGCACCTTTCATTTTTAGGCCATCCCCTATACGGAGACACCTTGTACGGTGAAGAAAATGACGATGCCCAATATATAAAAAGGCAGGCATTGCATGCTTATAAATTATCCTTCAATCATCCAAGAACAGGAGAAAAAATGACTGTCACGGCAGATATACCTGAGGATATCAATGTATTGATACAAAAATTAAGAGAAAAACATATTTAATTTCCCAACCTGTTTGTAAAATAAACTCCTACTATTATAAGAAGTGAGCTTAAGAGCTTAAAGGGAGATAAGGTTTCTTTGAGTATCAGCAGTGAAAGTATAATTGAAAATACCGGCACCAGGTTAACAAATATCATGGTTCTTCTGGCTCCGATTATTTTAATTGAATGCTGCTGCACCAGATATCCTATAACAGAAGGGAATATAGCCATGTAAAAAACGGCCGTCCATCCTGATATGGTTGAGGAAGGTATGAAGGATGCGGGATTTTCCCAGATAACAAAAGGTATCAGAATGATGGAGCAGCTTATAAAACTGTAAGCTGTCAGCACAATAGGAGAGTATTTGCCTCCTATTTTTTTGCTCAATACAGAATATGCCGCCCACAAAAATACTGCTGCCAGCATAAAAAGGTCACCTATATTTAAACCGGCTTGTACCACTTCCTTGAAGTTTCCTCCCGTTATGGTAAGAGCAACCCCTGACAGTGACAATAAAACAGGGCCAATCTTTTTATAGCTCATTTTATCACCCAGAAAAAATGAGGCAAGTATGGCAGTCATGAGAGGATTGGTGGCGGCAATGAGGGAGGAATTAATGGCGCTTGTATATTTTAACGCCATAAAAAACATTACATGATATCCGAACATTCCTACGATACCCAATGTTAAAAATACAGGCACATCCTTAAGAGTGATTTTCCATTCTTTTTCAACTTTAATCATAATGATAAATATTATTGCAGAAGCGATAAAAAATCTTAAAAAGGTCAATGTAAAGGGAGGAAATTCCTTAACGCTGAATTTACCGGCAATAAAAGCTCCGGACCAGAATAATGTTGACAGAGTCATAAGTAAATAAATTGTTTTTTCCTTTTGTCGCGCTATTTGCTGTTCCATTTATATTGTCTCCTTTGTAAATCTTGTATTCTGTATATCCATATATACTATCACAAATAGCAGCCTTCATAAAGATGAACAAATATTAAAAGGGCTAAAGTCTACTTAGCCCTTTTTTTTGAAGCCAAGCTTATTAAAAAATAAATGAATATATAAGACCCTATTCCCGATGCCAGAAGTATCAAGGAGGAAATGTTTGTATTGCCCCATATGACGTATATGAGCGGCTTTATAATATTGAGTATGAGTATTTCACCTACGGCGATAAATACAGGCAAGACAAAAGTATCATAAACATCGATTTGTACATCTGTTATCCTTTTCATTTCCATTGAATTTAAAATACAGCCTGCAAGAGGACTTATGACAAAATTGATTGCATATCCGTATATGTTGATATTTGGTACTCCTACCAGGAAATAAAGTGACGTAACATCAATCAAGGACATTATTATGGTATTTTGTAAAAGCACGCTTTGCCTGCCCAATCCGTTTAAAATACCAAACAAAGTTGATTCTATGTACATAAAAATTACTCCGAAGGATAGGGAAAATATTATATTTCCCAAATCAGTTCTGGCATAAAAAAGCTTGCCTAATTCATTTGGTATGGAGAAGAACAGACCGGCTGAAAGGGAGGCAATCAAAGCCGTAATGCGAAGAATAGGTTTTATCCTCCTGTTTACCGCCGTCATGCTTTTTCCTGAGGAGGCTTCAGAGATCACCGGCACAAGTATTATGGATATTGCAGAGACGATAATTGATGGAAACATTACTATGTTCATTCCCATCCCTGTAAGCTTACCGTACAGGGCTAAAGATGATTCCACGGAAAAGCCGGCAACCTGCAGCCGCCGAGGAATCATAATGGCTATAAGTGTGCCTAAAGCCGTTGATAAAAATCCGTTCAAGGATAAGGGCAGGGAAATTTTTAATACATTTACTATAATCTGAAATACATTGTCCGGCCGTCCGGTAAAATCAGAAACACTGAAATAGGATTTTTTATAAAATATGTACAATAGCACAAAGCTTATAAATTCCCCGGCAGTCATGGCTGCCACCGCTGCTGCCACCTTGTATTTAAGATCCCAGTTTTTAAAATATGTTATCAATGTAACCAGTATTATAATGCGCACAGACTTTTCAACAATATCAATAACTGCCGGGAAGGTTGAATTCTGCAGGCCGTAAAAATATCCTTTCAATATTGAGCCCATAGCTACAAAGAGCAAGGCCGGTATGAATATGAGGACCGGGAGATATGTACGGGAATCCTTTAATATATTATCTGATATAAAAGGTGCAAAAAGTACAATGAATATGGACACTAAAACAGTCCAGAATGCAAAGAAGGTTATGGAAGCCGTAATACCCTTGTAAAGCTCACTTATATTCTTCCTGGAGTTCTGCTCTGCGGTAATCTTAGACAATGCAACAGTTGTGCCGCCGCAGGTAAAACATATAAAAAGCATGTATATGGGCATTATCATATGGTACAACCCTACACCCTGGGCTCCTATTTCCTTGGATAAGATTATTGAAAATAAAAAGGCCAGAGAACCGGTGATAAGGTTGGACAGTACAAGAACGATTGTATTTTGAAGAAAGCTTAATTTTTTCATGTAAACCACCAATTAATATCAATATAAAACGCATGAAAAACCCTTTTATAATTAATGCGTTCTATATATATAAATATTAGTGTTCATCCATAATAATTACATGAAAATTTAAAGGTATATCAAAATAAGAAGCCTTATTCAAATTATAGAAAAGTACTTTTCAATGTAGTATTATGTTTATAATAACTTATGGACAACTCGGTATTAATAAAAACGGAGGTATTAGTATGGATAATAAAGTGTTAAAAACAATTGAATCCCTTGAAAAAAATAAATTTTCTGCTAAATATTTTGAAACTTCTAATGAAGCAGTTGACTATCTTTTATCTAAAATACCATCAGATGCATCGGTGGGAATCGGGGGCTCCATGACGGTTAAAAGCCTTTTAATTCCGGAAAAACTAAAGGACAGAGGCAATAAGGTTTTGTTTCATTGGCTGGCATCAGGCACGGGCGAAATGAACAGCATAAGAAAAGAGGCCCTGAATGCCGACTTTTATTTATCCAGCACAAATGCACTTACCATGGAGGGCAAGCTTGTTAATATAGACGGAGCGGGAAACAGGGTAGCAGGTATGTTTTCCGGTCCTAAAAATGTATTTATAGTATGCGGCGTCAATAAAATAACTGAAAATACAGATGATGCACTAAAAAGAGTAAAAAGCATTGTTCACTTAAATACCAAGAGGCTTAATCTTAACACTCCTTGTGCCAGAACAGAAGAATGTCACGACTGCAAAGTATCCCAGAGGATTTGCAACATAACTGCCATCATTGACTATAAACCCTCTTTGACGGATATTGAAGTTATTATTATAAATGAAGACTTAGGATTTTAAAGGCGGAGGAGAAGTATGGGTCAAACTATCATAAATACATCATGTCCAAGGGACTGCTTCAGTGCCTGTGATATTAAGGCTTATGTTGAGGACGGGAAAATTGTAAAAATTGAAGGCGGAAGTAAAAACAGGGCAACTAACAGCAAGCTTTGTATCAAGGGTTTATCCTATACAGATTATGTTTATTCCCCCCAGAGAATAGGATATCCCATGATAAGAGAAGGAAAAAGGGGCGAAGGCATATTCAAAAGGATATCCTGGGAAACTGCAATAGATGAAATATCAAAAAGGCTGAAACTTGTTAAAGACACTGTTGGACCGCTGGGTTTATTGCATTTTACGTCAGCCGGATGTATGGGACTAATGTCTGAGTATTATAAAGGCTTTTTCAATCAGTTCGGAAGCTATTCGGCAACTAAGGGAAGCCTTTGCTACTCGGCAGGTATAGAAGCCGTAAAGCTCACCTACGGTTCCAATATTCAAAACGCTCCCTGGGATTTAGAGCATGCAGGACTTATTATAATATGGGGCAAAAATCCATCTTCCACCAATGTTCAGGAGTTGAAATTTATAAATGAGGCAGTAAATAAGGGGGCAAAAATAATAACCATAGACCCAATAAATACTCTGCCCTCACTTAATTCCAACCTCCACATACCCATAAAACCGGGAACAGACGGAGTTTTAGCCTTATGCATAGCCAATCTTTTGATACAAAAAGGAAGCATAGACATTGATTTCATAAAAGAATACACCTTTGGATTTGATGAATTCAAAGAGCATGTATCTCACTATACAATTGAGTATGCATCAAAGATTTGCGGATTGAATGAGGATCTGATAAATGAGGCAGTAAATCTGATTGCAAATAAAAAGCCCATGACTTTAATTTGCGGATACGGCATGCAAAGATATAAAAATGGCGGGCAGAATGTCCGAGCCATTTCCATGATACCTGCGTTGACAGGTGATATAGGAATTAGAGGCGGAGGCTTTAAATTTGCCAATAAGAGATGGAGAAACCTTGAGTGGCCATATATACCTCAGAATGATATAAAGACGAGAAGGGATTTTGCAGAAGCCCAGCTGGGCAGGGCTATTGAAGAATACCAAAATCCAAACATAAAACTGCTCTGGATTGAACGTGCCAATCCCCTTACTATGAATCCTGATACAAACGGCCTTAAAAGGGCATTAAAAAAGGTTGAATATATTGTAGCCATTGATTTATTTATGACGGATACGGCAAAATATGCCGATATAATTCTTCCTGCCCAGAGTTTTTTTGAATACGAAGATGTTTTTTCAAGCTATTGGACCCCTTACTTAAATTGTTTTCAAAAGGTAATAGAACCTGTTAATGAATCAAAAAATGAATCGGAAATTTACAGGCTTTTAGGTAAAAAAATGGGCTACAATATGAACTACCTTCCTTTGTATAATGAAGAGACAATAGATGTTTGCCTTAAAAAATGCAATATAAATGTAAGTGTAAAAGATCTTAAAAAAGGTCCATATCTTAAAGAAAACAGTGACATAGCTTATAAAGAAAGAATTTTTGATACTCCTTCAAAAAAGATAGAATTCTATTGCGAAAGAATGGAATCAATCTGGGGGAAAAGCCCGCTGCCGGATTTTAAAGATTGTTTTAAAGGTACAGAAGAGAATGGTAAGTATCCTTTACGGTTATTATCCACCCATGCAAGAGAGAGGATACATTCTCAGTTCGGTGAAATAAGAGCTTCAAAATTATCATCAGATAAACCCCTTCTATACATTAATAAGGAAGATGCACGAATGAGGAACATAAAGGATGGCGACAAAATTGAGATTTACAATGAAAAGGGGAAAATATTTGCCTTTGCAAAAATTGATCCTTATATCATTGAAGGTGTGGTAAATATCCACGGAGGCTTGAAGGAAGATACGGCTGCCAATGTAAATATCTTAACTGACCAGGATATATCGGACATAGCTTTTGGTGCAGTTTTTTACGACTGCTTTGTGGAAGCAAGCTGGTATCAAAATAAATAAATTTTATTTCAATACAATGGTAAATAATATATTTAGCTATCTTTAGCTATCACAAGGAGAAGACATTATGCAGGGTATTGTAGAGAGGACATACGGAAGGGTATTTAAATCCACTCTTGCGGCGGTTAATCCCGTAAAGAAGGTTGTCATTAAATCCGAATGCAAGGTTCACAAATTCATTAATATACAGTCTTTGATTATATTAAAAAATGATGGATACAAGGATGCATGGCTTTTATTTGCAAAACATATAGAGGAATTAAATTCAGGGGTGGCATGGGCGGATCAGGATTTAAAAAGCAGCAATCACTTTTTCAACCCCTTAAGTCAGAAGGGATTATACGGGTCCAGCAACGCATTGAAAGAATGTATTGCTTATTATGAAGCTGCCGTTGTAAATTGGAAGAAAAATGATGTAAGGAAATCCATGTTTTATTTAGGGGCAGCAGCTCATCTTATTCAGGACCTTACAGTACCCCAGCATGTTAATATCCATCTTTTAAAGCATCACAGAAAATTCGAAAACTGGATTAAAAGGGTATACGAACAATACGATAGTTTTAAATGCTATGATAAGGGAATTTATCTGGATTCACTTAGAGATTTTGTGAATGAAAACACATTAGTAGCCATAGATGCCCACAACAGGAATAAGGATATTAAAAATTTAGAGCAGAGGTTCTTTAATATAACAGATATAATTTTATGCCAGGCCCAAAGATCTACGGCAGGATTTCTATTCATGTTTTATCATCATGTATGTCATAAGGAAAAGATATCAGATATTAACTGCTGAAATTATACGACAACATTTTTTTCATGAAGGAATTGACCTTTTATAAGTAGAATACTATTGAAAAAGGTTACAGCGGAGGTAATTTTATGGGTAAAACATCTGAAATTACAATCGATTTAAGCTATCTTTCACTTGAAGGGAATGTTCTGGATATAGGCTATCAAGGCAAAGGTGCCATATATAGGGCCTTAACGGAAAGGTCAGTTCCAGATTTTCTTTTAGAGACAGCCGCGGCTTTGGATACCAAGCTTGAAGCTGATGATTTCAACTGGGTTTACGGACATCCTAACAGCCTTCCATTTGAGGATAAAAGCTTTGATGTCATGACTTCTTTTTTTGCTTTTGCATACATTGACAGAAATCGTTCAAGGATGAAGCTCATAAGGGAAATAGCAAGGACACTGAAAAATGAAGGCAAAATACTCATATGGGATTTAAATATTAAAGACTTAACCATAAGCATAAAGAAAAATATAAATGTGAAATTATCAGAAGATAGATATGTGGATATAAACATGGATTTCTTGCGGTGGCCGGGGAACTTCGGCGCCGACACAATGCTGCCTGTTGTGGAAAGATATTTTGTAATAAAGGATAAATATGAATTTGATGACTATTTTTATATAGAAGCTTACAAAAAGGATGATTTTAATTGAAAATAATATTGACTGAAATAAATTCTAAATTTGTTCATACTAATTTAGCCTTAAGATATATAAAAGCCTGTTTAAAAGGTTTGGATGTAACTCTTGCGGAATACTCGGTAAATGACGCCCTTGATAATATCATAGGTGAGCTGAATAAAATGAAGCCTGATATTTTAGGCTTCTCCTGCTACATATGGAACATAGAATATGTATTAAAAATCATTGGAAGCATGAAAAAAATCAATCCAAAGCTCCTGGTAGTATTAGGAGGCCCGGAGGTTTCATATGATTGTACAAAATTAATGGAGGAAAACACCTCCATTGATTTTATTGTAAAAGGTGAGGGAGAAAGAACGGCTCAGGAGCTTTTTTTATGTCTTGAAGGAAGGGGCAAAGGCCTTAAGGATATTTATGGCATTGTTTTCAGAAAGGATAACGGTATTATAGAAAATATTAATGCTCCTTTGATTGAAAATCTTGACAGTATACCCTTTCCCTATGATGATAGTTATGACTTTAAAAATAAAATACTTTATTATGAGGCATCAAGAGGATGCCCATATAATTGTTCCTACTGCCTGTCTTCTACAATACCGGGGGTCAGATTTTTCTCAGTTGAAAGAATAAAAAGAGATCTTTTATGGTTTATAGACAAACAAGTCAAACTTGTAAAATTCGTTGACCGAACCTTTAATTGCGCGAAACACACTCTTGAAGTATTCAAATTCCTTGCAGAACATAGCATGAATACGAAATTTCACTTTGAAATTTCAGCAGATATACTGGACGATGAAACCATAGAATTTTTACAAGGTGTACGCTCCGGTTTATTTCAGTTTGAAATAGGAGTTCAATCTGTAAATAATACAACTTTAAGCCTTATAGACAGAAAGACTAAAATTGATATATTGTTTAAAAATATTGCCCGATTGAGGGAAAAGGGCAATATTAATATACATTTAGACCTTATTGCAGGATTGCCCGGGGAGGATTTCAATTCCTTCAGGGATTCCTTCGACAGTGTATTTAGTTTAAAACCTCATATGCTTCAATTGGGTTTTCTTAAATTATTGAAAGGAAGCAAAATAACAAGGGAATCAGAGATTTATGGTATCCAGTTCAATGATTATCCGCCCTATGAAGTGTTAAAGACTGACCTCCTTTCCTTTGATGAGTTAATTAAGCTTAAAGAAACAGAGAAAACCCTTGATAGATACTACAACAGCGGCAGATTTCAATGCAGTATGAATTTATTATTAATGCAAACCCAATCGCCCTTTGTACTCTTTGAAGAAATAAGCGCTTTTCAATACGAGACTTTTAAAAAAACAATAAAATTGAGCAATGAAGGCCAGTATAAGCTTATTTATGATTATGGAGAACATTTAAATACCATAGATATCAATATATTAAAAGAGAGTCTTGCATTTGATTATTTGAGGCAGGGGAGAAATCCATCTGTTCCTGATTTTCTTATGCAGGAAATAAAAATAGATAAGAAGTTTATTTGGAATCTCGCTTCAAACAGAGAATTCATTAAGAAGAAAATGCCTCATTATGAAGATAAAAGCACAAAGGAAATATTAAAAAACATATATATAAGAAAATTTTCATTTGATGCATATTGTTTATTAAGTAAAGGGGAACTTTGCATAAAAGATACATATATAGTATTTGATTATAGAATTCCAAATACCACAGAGAGGGCAAATTTTTTTTATATTGAATAAAATTGTACATATTTAATACAGAATTTTATATAAATATAATTTGATAGTGTGGTATATTAATACAAACTTATATTTAAATGGCTGTATTAATACAACAATTTTTTTTATAAAATATTTTGTTAATAGTTTATCAATAAAATATGAAATATAGCATTATATTTATGAATAAATATGTATGGTTATAGCCATACATAATATACAAGCTATACTAGATAACAAAAATAAATGTTAAAAATATAACATCGACTGCAATTGACAAATTTTATACAATAATTTAATCCCTTTCACAACATACTAAATATGTTATAATATTTTATGTTTGGATTTATATTCATTCTTTTTCGATATGAGATTATAAACTCTGCATAAAAATATTTGCTTTGTGAAATCTAATTTTAATTACGAATATTGAATTTTATTTTTCTAATAAATCAGGATTTGACAATATATCTTTAAATATCATTAGTATAAATAATTAACTATAAATAAAAAGGTGGTGATATTATTGGCAGTTGGAGTGCTTAAAGAAATTAAAGAAATTGAGGCTGCAGCAGAAAATATCAAAAAAGAAGCCTTGGCAAAATCCAGAGAGATAATAAAAACTGCTACAGAACTGGCACAAAAAGAAATTGATGCAGCCAACGAAAGTGCCCAAAATCAAGCTTCAGGAATAATAAAAGAAAAAGAAGAAGAAGCAAGGAAAAAGGCAAATGAAATTTTAGAATCTTCAAAGGAGGAATGTGCAAAAATAAGAAATATACCACAGCAAAAGATCGATAGGGCTGTTAATCTGATAATCGAGAGGATAGTGAGATCACATGGCCATAGTTAAAATGAAAAAAATGGTCCTTGCCGCACCTCAGAATGAAAGGGAAAGTATTCTAAACGTCCTCCAGTCTGAAGGTTATGTACATCTTATTGATGTAAAAGAAGAAATATCAGATTCAGAATACCTGGATTGTTTTAAAGAACCAAAATCTGTGATAGACACAGAATTGGACTATAATTATATTAAATTTACTTATGAGTTTTTAAAACAGTATTCTGTAAAAAAGAAAGGCCTTCTAGAAAAAAGACCTGTTGTTGATAAGCAGGAGTTTGACAGGCTGGAAGATGATATGAACTGGAAGGATATTTATAATCAATGCAAGGAAATAGACGAGACTACAAATACTATTAAGAGTAAAAAAGTAAAATTAACTACCCTTATAGAACAATATTCACAATGGAAAAATCTTGATGTCTGTGATAATGACCTTGAAATGCTTAAGAATGTTACATGTTTTATAGGCGGAGTTTCAAAAAAGCAAGAGATGCTACTTTATGAAGAGATAAATAATTCTTTTGGTGATGTTTACATAGAAAAGGTATCAGACGAGAAACAGGACTTAAATTTATTTATTCTTTGTCATAAAGATATTAAAGACCAACTTGAAGATGTATTAAAAAATTATGGTTATACAAAAGCCAATCTTGATTTAAGGCTACCACCTGCAGAGTATATAAAAGAATTGTCTGAAGAATTGGAATCTCTGGATAATGACCTTAAAGAACTCTCACAAAAAGCTTCCGGCATTGCACAAAATATTGAATATGTTCAAAAGGTATATGATTATATTTCAAACAAGCTGGAAAAAGAAAACGCTGTATTTAAGCTGGGAAAGACCAGGAAGACTTTTATTTTAAAGGGCTGGATTGCGGCAGAAAATGCCGATGGTATTGAATCCATGTTGACAAAGGATTTTGATGGTATATACATAAAATTTGAAGAACCGTCAGAAGAGGATATGCCACCAATTATACTAAAAAATAATGCTCTTGTGGAGCCCTTTGAAGTCATAACTTCTATGTACGCGCTTCCTCTGCCGACGGAAGTAGATCCTACCCCGGTCCTTACTCCATTCTATATGATCTTCTTCGGTATGATGGCTGCTGATATTGGGTATGGAATTGTACTTCTTTTGGCGACAGCTTTTGCCCTGAAATTTATGGAACTTGAAGGCGACGCAAGAAAGATTATTAAGTTACTATTATATGTAAGTTTCCCCACAATTTTCTTTGGCTGGGTATTCGGAGGATTTTTCGGCAATGCGCTGCCTGTTAAACCATTATGGGTTAATCCTCTTGATGAACCGATGACAGTATTGTATTCTTCTATTGCTTTAGGATTGGTACATTTGTTTACTGGACTTGGCGTAAAAGCCTACTGGTTCATTAAAAACGGTAAGGCCATGGACGCCGTATATGATGTGCTGACATGGTATCTTCTGCTTACAGGAGCTATATGGATGCTGCTTGGGGGCGGAAATGCGGCAAAGATAATGGCAGTTGCAGGTGCAGCAGGTCTTTTGCTTACGCAGGGCAGGGCGAATGCAAGCCTGTCGGGTAAAATATTCGGAGGAATATATGGATTATATGGTGTAACAGGGTATATAGGCGATTTACTTTCATATTCAAGGCTTTTAGCTTTAGGTCTAGCAACAGGCCTTATAGGTTCGTCTTTCAATATGCTCATACAGCTTCTAGGAGGAGGAATTTTTGTAATAGTACTGGGGCCCATAATATTTATTGCTGGTCATACATTCAACCTGCTAATAGGTTTATTGGGAACATATGTACACGCATGCAGGCTGCAGTATCTTGAGTTTTTCGGAAAGTTTTATGAAGGTGGAGGCAAAGCTTTCAATCCTTTAAAAATAACTACAAAATTTATCAAAGTAAATACAGAGAAATAAGGGAGGAATTTTCATGGAATCAACAAACTTTTTAGCATTTTTAAGTGAATTCGGAGGACCTATATTAACATTACTAGGCGCCGCACTGGCAGCATTGATGGCAGGTATGGGATCGGCAAGAGGCGTTGCCATAGTTGGAGAAGCGGCTGCGGGATTAGTTTCAGAAGACCCTGAGAAATTTTCTAAGTCGTTGATACTTCAAGTTGTTCCAGGTACACAGGGATTCTACGGTTTTATAACAGCACTTATTGTTCTTTCAAGAATTGGGTTGCTGACAGGAAACTTGGTACCATTGTCACTTTATCAAGGATTTATGTTTCTTATGGCATGTTTACCCGTTGCTTTTGTTCAATATTTTTCTGCCATACAGCAAGGTAAAACGGCAGCAGCAGGTATCCAGATACTTGCCAAAAAGCCTGAAAAGTTCTTTAATGGTGTTATCTATGCCGTAGTTGTTGAAACTTATGCGGTTATAGCTCTTATAACTTCAATATTGATGATAGTAAATATAACGCTATAAGGGAGTGGCGGAAATGGCCGGTATAGATAATTTAAAGAAAAGAATACTTAGGGATGATGAAATTGAGGCTGAAAAAATACTAAAAGAAGCAGAAGATAAAGCTAAGCAAATATTAGAAGAATCCAAGATAAAAGCCGAATCGGCTATCAATGAAGCAAAAGCTAAGGCACAAAAAAATGGGGAAGACAGTAAAGACAGGATAATTGCAAGAGCACGGCTGGATGGTAGAAATAATGTTCTTTCTGCAAAGCAGGAACTGATAGATAAAATATTTACACTGGCTGAAGAAAAAATAAACAGTATGGATAAGAAAGATTATTCGGTTTTTATTGAAGAGCTACTTATAAATAGTGTTGAAACAGGCGATGAAGAGGTTATTTTATCTGATAATGATAAAGACAGGCTTGACCCGGGATTGGTTGCAATGGTTAATCAAAAGCTGACTTCACAGAATAAAAATTGGATGTTGAAAATAAGCGATGAAAAAAGAAATATAAAGTCGGGCTTTTTATTAAAAAACAAAGGCATAGAAGTTAATTGTTCAGTGGAATCATTGATAAGATCACTCAGGGAAAGTCTTGAAGGAGAGATAGCAGGTTTACTTTTCGAGGACAGGTAACCTCATAAGGAGGGATTTGAATGGATAATACAATTTTTGCCCAGAGCGTTGCCCGGTTAAGGTTCCTGGAAACTAAGATGCTGGACAAATCAAAACTTGAAGCCCTTGTAGATGCAAAAAGTTTTGAAGACTGTATCAGGATGCTTCAGGACTCTGTTTATAGTGAATATATAACATTGTCTTCTTATGAGGAAGGACTCAAAAGGTCTATTGAAGATTTGTACAAAGAAATGTATAAGACTTCTCCTGTTAAAGAAGTGATAGATATCTTAGCTATACGGTATGACGGACATAACATAAAATGCCTGACAAAAAGTAAAATAAGCGGTACTGATACTTCTTCAATCGTAATTGATGCCGGAACAATACCTGTAGATGCCTTAAAGTATATGATAAAAGAAGAAAACTACAAAGATATGCCGGACACATTAAGGCAAAGTATACAAAAAGCTTTGGAAGATTATGCAGCCAATCAAGATCCTCAGGAAATTGATATTACGATTGACAAAGGAATGTATCAATATATGCTGCAAGTGGCAAAGGATAAAAGACAGGATTATCTCTTAGATTTAGTAAAGCTCTTTATTGATTTGATAAATATAAAGGCATTTATCAGAGTTAAAGTGCAGGATAAAGAACGAGAGCTTTTCCAAAAAATATTCATTCCTGGAGGCCAAGTTGACAAAGATGTGTTTGTGAATAATCTCAATGCTTCGCTGGATAATTTTGCAAACAAAATTGCCCATACAAAGCATTTTACGTGGGTAAAGGCAGGAATAGAAGACTATTTTAAGGATGGGAATCTTGGGAGTATTGAAAAATATGGTGACAATTATTTGATTGATTATTTGTGGAAAGCTAAATTAATTATGTTTGGTCCGGAGCCTCTGGCAGCATTTATAATTGCAAGAGAAAATGAAATAAGGGCGCTTAGGATTATATTGACAGGAAAAAAGAATGAAGTCCGCCCGGATGTTATCAGGGAAAGGCTGCGTGATATTTATGTATAAAATAGGTGTTGTCGGAGAGAGGGATTCTATAATAGCTTTTCTTGCCCTAGGGTTAGATGTAAAGGCTGTGGAAAATAAAGATGATGCTGAAAAAACAGTAGATACTATGGCCCGGAAAGGATATGGACTGATATTTATCACAGAAACTGTTGCAAAAGATATATCAGAAACTATAGAGCGTTATAAAAAACAGATGCTTCCTGCTATTATTCTTATACCGGGGACTCAGGGAAGTCTTGGTATTGGCCTTGCCAGTGTAAAGGATAATGTGGAGAAAGCTGTCGGAGTTGATATTCTATCAAAGAAAGAAGGTTGATAGCTTGGGTAGTGGTAAGATTTTAAAAATATCCGGACCTCTTGTCATAGCTGAGGGTATGAGCGATGCTAAGATGTTTGACGTTGTCAGGGTTGGCGAGAAAAAGCTCATCGGCGAAATAATAGAAATGAGAGGCGACAAGGCTTCCATTCAGGTATATGAAGAAACTTCAGGATTAAAGCCTGAACAGCCTGTTGAAACAACGGGAGAGCCACTAAGCGTTGAATTGGGTCCCGGACTTATAGAAACAATGTTTGACGGTATACAAAGGCCTTTGGAGGCCGTTGCTAAAGAAGCAGGGGACTTTATAACAAGAGGTATAAACGTACCTTCACTGGACAGAACTAAAAAGTGGAATTTCAAGCCTGTTGTAAAATTGGGAGATAAAGTTGTCGGCGGAGATGTAATCGGTGTAGTGCAGGAAACCACTATAGTTGAACACAGAATTTTAATTCCGCCTTATGTTGAAGGAGAAATTACCGATATTAAAGCAGGGGAATTTACTGTAGATTATCCTGTTTGCAGCGTAAAGACAAAGGGAGGCTCCATACAGGAAGTCATGATGATGCAGAAATGGCCGGTAAGAAAGGGAAGACCTTATAAGAATAAGATAACACCTGAGGAACCCATGATCACAGGCCAGAGGATAATCGATACATTCTTTCCCGTTGCCAAAGGCGGAACAGCTTGCGTTCCCGGACCTTTCGGAAGCGGAAAGACGGTAGTCCAGCATCAGTTTGCAAAATGGGCAGATGCGGAGATAGTTGTATATGTTGGCTGCGGAGAGCGCGGAAACGAAATGACAGACGTTTTGATGGAGTTCCCGGAGCTTAAGGACCCAAAATCCGGAGAGCCATTGATGAAAAGAACGGTGCTCATTGCCAATACTTCCAATATGCCTGTTGCAGCCCGTGAGGCATCAATATACACAGGTATAACAATTGCGGAATACTATAGGGATATGGGATACTCCGTAGCCATGATGGCAGACTCTACATCAAGATGGGCGGAAGCCTTGCGTGAAATGTCTGGACGTCTTGAAGAAATGCCGGGCGAAGAAGGATATCCTGCATATCTTACATCAAGATTGGCAGAATTCTATGAACGTGCCGGCAAGGTTGTTTGCTTAGGCGGACAGGAAAGGATAGGAGCACTTAGTGCAATAGGTGCCGTATCACCCCCCGGAGGAGATATTTCCGAGCCTGTTACCCAGGCTACCTTAAAAATAGTTAAGGTTTTCTGGGGACTGGATGCGGACCTTGCATACAGAAGGCACTTCCCGGCAATAAACTGGCTGCAGAGCTACTCGCTATATATGGATACGATAAGACCTTACATTGAAAAGAACATGAAAGTACCCGGATGGCCTAATCTTGTAAGCGATGCAATGAGAATACTGCAGGAAGAAGATGAACTTCAGGAAATCGTCAGGCTGGTAGGTTTGGATGCATTGTCCGAAGGTGACAGATGGACCTTGGATATAGCCCGTACAGTAAGAGAAGACTACCTGCACCAGAATGCATTCCATGAAGTAGATACATATACCTCAATGCAGAAGCAGTATAAAATGCTGAAGCTTATTATGGATTATTATACCCTGGGAAAAGAAGCCCTTGATAAGGGAGCTTATCTTAGTAAATTAGAATCTCTTCCTGTAAAAGACAGGATATCCAGGGTAAAATATATTTCAGAAGATAAGATCAATGAAATAGACGACGTATATGAAGAGCTTAGGGTACAGATGGATTCTCTAATGGGGGAAGGTGCTTAGGATGCTTAAGGAATACAGAACGGTAAGAGAAGTTGCAGGTCCTTTGATGCTTGTCGATCAGGTTGAAGGCGCTGCATATGACGAGCTTGTTGAAATAGAAACTCAAACAGGTGAAATTAGAAGAGGAAGAGTCCTTGAAATAAATGGTGATAAAGCCTTGATACAGCTCTTCGAGAGCTCATCCGGCATAAATTTAAGGGACAGTAAGGTAAGATTTTTAGGAAGGTCATTGGAGCTTGGCGTATCAATAGATATGCTGGGGAGAGTATTTGACGGACTTGGAAGGCCAAAGGATGACGGCCCTAAGATATTGCCCGAGAAAAGGGTTGATATATCCGGTGAACCTATAAATCCTGTCGCCAGAGACTATCCTTCAGAGTTTATACAAACAGGTATATCGGCAATTGACGGATTGAATACACTTGTTAGAGGACAAAAGCTTCCTATATTTTCAGGTTCAGGTTTGCCCCATTCAAGGCTGGCAGCACAGATTGCACGTCAGGCAAAAGTTTTGGCTGCCGACAGCAAATTCGCCGTTGTATTTGCCGCCATGGGTATAACCTTTGAAGAAGCAGACTTCTTCATAAGCGATTTCAAAAAGACTGGAGCTATTGACAGGGCCGTTCTATTTATGAATCTTGCAAACGACCCGGCAATTGAAAGAATTGCAACTCCAAGAATGGCACTGACATGCGCCGAATACCTAGCCTATGAAAAGGATATGCATGTACTTGTTATATTAACGGATATGACAAACTACGCAGAAGCCTTGAGGGAAGTATCAGCAGCACGTAAGGAGGTTCCTGGAAGAAGAGGATATCCCGGATACCTCTATACTGACCTTTCAACTTTATATGAAAGGGCAGGAAGGATTAAGGGAAGAGAAGGTTCAATAACTCAGATTCCAATACTTACAATGCCGGAAGATGACAAGACTCATCCCATTCCTGACCTTACAGGGTATATTACCGAGGGTCAGATAATATTAAGCAGGGAACTATACAGAAAAGGTCTGATGCCTCCTATAGACGTTCTTCCTTCGCTTTCAAGGCTTAAAGATAAAGGTATAGGAAAGAATAAAACAAGGGAAGACCATGCTGACACCATGAACCAGCTTTTTGCAGCTTATGCACAGGGAAAACAGGCTAAAGAGCTGGCGGTAATATTAGGTGAAGGTGCATTATCGGATATTGATAAGCTGTATGCTAAATTTGCCGATGAGTTTGAGAGGAAGTATGTCTCCCAGGGAGAATATACTGACAGGACCATCGAAGAGACCTTGACCCTTGGCTGGCAGCTTTTGTCAATAATTCCAAGAGGAGAATTGAAGAGGATCAGAGACGAATACATTGATAAATACCTTCCCAAAAAAGGGGATGAATAGGCATGCGTTTGAATGTAAACCCTACCAGGATGGAGAATACCCGCCTAAAGAAAAGGCTTAAGGTTGCAGCAAGAGGGCATAAGCTTTTAAAGGATAAACAGGATGAGCTGATGAAAAAATTCATAGAGCTTATTAAGAGAAATAATGAGCTTAGATTAAGCGTTGAAAAAGAACTGTCCGAATCTTTGAAAGAATTTA
The DNA here is from genome assembly GCF_001317355.1 of Oxobacter pfennigii. NCBI lineage: Bacteria > Bacillati > Bacillota > Clostridia > Eubacteriales > Clostridiaceae > Oxobacter > Oxobacter pfennigii. The sequence continues at coordinate 321,691 of NZ_LKET01000032.1, read as the reverse complement.
TGATGGCAAAAGCCGTCATGTCTACAGAAATGCTGGAAGCTGCCATACTTATACCTACTGAGAGGGTAAGCCTTGATGTATCTCAAAGAAACATAATGAGCGTAAACGTTCCCGTTATGAAATTTGTAAGAGATGCAAAACAAGGTGCCAGTATTTATCCCTACGGTTTTGCTCAGAGCAGCGGCGAGCTGGACAGAGCGATAAAAAAGCTATATGATATTTTACCTCATCTCCTTGAACTTGCAGAGGTGGAAAAGACCTGCCAGCTTATGGCAGACGAAATCGAAAAGACCAGGAGAAGGGTTAACGCATTGGAATATGTAATGATTCCTCAATTGGAGGAAACTATAAAATATATCACCATGAAGCTTGAAGAGAATGAAAGAGGAAATCTCACAAGGCTCATGAAGATAAAGAGCATGATGGAAAAAGCGGAATAAAATACGCCGGCATACAGCCGGCGTATTTTATTCCAGGGGACGATTCTGGGGCTGTGTCATTAGTCTCTTCAGTGGGTTAAAGTGAGAACAAAAGGACCTCGTTTCCTAATCTATGTAGAGCGAGGTGCTTAATTTTATATTTATTTTTATATGTTTTGTGGAGAACGTTTTTATAAATTTGATTTATGAAACAGCCTCACAACCCCAAAAATTACTATGTACATATTATATATATTGGTATATAATAAACATTAAGCATTTTTTATGAATTTATATGACAAGACAACTGCATTTACACATTGATGGGAGGAAATAATATGAAACTTAAAGAACTAGTGACAGGCGCATTACTTACGGCATTAGCAATCATCATTCCAATTCAGTTCGGATTCTTAAAAATAGTCATACCACCTTTTTCAGCTACTTTAGCATCACACGTACCAATGTTCATAGCCATGACAATAAGTCCTGCCGTTGCCGTACTTGTTGGTATCGGTTCCACCTTGGGATTTTTAATGACAGCACCTCCATATATAGCTGCAAGAGCGGCATCACATATAGTAGTTGGATTTATCGGTGCAGTGCTCATAAGAAGAAGAATGCCCTATGTAAAAGCATTTGCTCTCACACTTCCCATACATGCAATATTGGAAGCACTGGTTGTAATTCCATTTGGATGGACAGCTTATCAAGTTTTAGTGGTAACGGGTGTGGGAACAGCACTTCACCATATTGCCGATGCGGCTATTTCAATGTCACTTGTTTATGTATTAGCCCCATACTTGAAATTAAATACAGCTAAAAGGTAACAGTAGAATTTCTACTGTTCTTTTTTTATACACAATTTACTTTCCATATGTTGTGAGAAGCGGCTTTTAAGAAGGTTAACGCGTAAAATTTATTGACGTAAAAAATCAATAAATGTATAATTGTATACAATGATACATAGACCATTGTTTTTTATACGCAAGTATTTCATATGATATAAAGGAGTGGCTTAAATGATTATGAACTTAACTCAAAAAATATTGAAGGAACATCTGCTCTCCGGTAATATGACTGCCGGTGAGGAAATTGAGATATCTATAGATTCCACCCTTACTCAGGATTCTACAGGTACCATGGTATATCTGCAATTGGAAGCTATGAACATAGACCGGATTAAAACCAAATTATCTGTGGCTTACGTGGATCATAATATGCTCCAAACGGGATTTGAAAATGCAGATGATCATTTATATATAAAAACAGTCGCTAACAAATACGGTATCGTTTATTCAAAGCCGGGCAACGGCATATGCCATCAGGTTCAGCTTGAAAGATTTTCAAAGCCGGGCTGGACTTTGGTAGGCTCAGACAGCCATACTCCAACTTCCGGAGGCATAGGATGTCTTGCAATAGGTGCCGGCGGATTGGATGTGGCTGTGGCAATAGGCAGCGGAAGATATTTCGTTAAGATGCCTAAAATATTCAACATCGTGCTTAAAGGCAAATTAAAACCTCCTGCTGCTGCTAAAGATATTATACTATATATTCTAGGCAAATTGACGGTAAAAGGCGGCGTGGGCAGAATTTTTGAATATTCCGGTGAAGGTGTCAAATACTTATCAGTACCTGAAAGAGCCACAATTGCAAACATGGGAGCCGAGCTTGGAGCAACAACTTCCATATTTCCTTCAGATGAGAGAACGCTGGAATTCTTGAAAAACCAGGGAAGGGAAAATGATTACAGAGGGCTGTCAGCGGATGAAGGTGCAGTATATGATGAAGAGCTTGTAATAGATTTATCTGAAATTGAACCATTATCTGCAGCGCCTCACAGCCCAGATAATATAAAAACCATCAGGGAGCTTGCGGGCCAAAAGATAACCCAGGTTGCCATAGGCAGCTGCACAAATTCCTCCTACAGGGATCTTGTAATAGTATCCAGGATACTCAAGGGAAAAACAGTACATCCCGATGTCAGCCTTGTCATTTCTCCGGGTTCGAAGCAGGTATTGACAAGACTTTCAAAGAGCGGTGCCTTAAATGATATAATAGCAAGCGGCGCAAGAATATTGGAATGTGGCTGCGGTCCCTGCATAGGTATGGGGCAGGCCCCTGAAACAAATGGGATATCCTTAAGAACATTCAACAGGAATTTTGAAGGAAGAAGCGGTACAAAATCGGCACAAGTATATCTTGTAAGTCCTGAAACGGCTGCCGTATCTGCCATATACGGTGTGATAAAAGAACCTTCAATTCTTCATAAGGATATCTTTGATGAAGTTCATGAAGATGATTACTATGATGATAATATGGTTATAAAATCCCAGGGAGATATGGATGCAAAAGTCATAAAGGGTCCAAATATAAAGGAGTTTCCCGTGAACAAGCCCTTAGAAGACAGTATTTTTAAGAAGACTGTTTTAAAAGTGGGAGACAATATAACAACGGATCATATAATGCCTTCAAACGCAAAGCTTTTGCCTTACAGGTCCAACATACCTTATTTGTCGGAGTTTTGCTTCTCGTCGGTAGACAGTGATTTCCACAGGAACTGCAAAAACAACGAGGGCGGATTCATTGTGGGAGGAGATAATTACGGACAGGGTTCCAGTCGTGAGCATGCAGCTCTGGTGCCTTTATATTTAGGGATACGCGCTGTAATTGCCAAGTCCTTTGCAAGAATTCACAAGTCTAACCTTATAAACAGCGGCATACTTCCTTTGGTATTTGCTGATGCTAAAGACTATGATGATATAGAGATGTTTGATGAAATAGGACTTAATAACTTACAGTCCAGATTCAAATCCGGTGAGCCAATTAAAGCATTAAATAAGAGGACAGGACAGGAGATGGAGCTTCTTTTGCAGGTTACCGACAGGGAAAGGGATATATTATTAGCCGGAGGATATATAAACTATATCATGAATTTTACTATGTAAAATTCATGTCGCAATAAATCCTGCAAGGATTTATTATATAATGAAATTTCAATAGTAAATTTCATGTCAAATGATTTCAAATGGCTATACTATTTGAAATCATTACATCATGAGCACATAAGAATTCTAATTTATGAAAGACAGGTTTTTACGCACTTCAGATAAGTTAAGATTTGACAGTAAATGAATTTATAATATAAAATATTAACATACAGGGAAAAACATGGGGGTATATCCGCATGGGTGATAGTTTATTTAAGAATGATGGAACTGAAAAATATTCCCTTAGGGGGAAAATATTCAGTATACTCAGACAACAGATTCTTGACGGAAAGTACCAGTCCGGTGACAGTCTTGTAGAGACAAAACTAGCTGAGGAGTTGGGCGTGAGCAGGACTCCTATAAGGGAAGCCATCAGGCAGCTGGAGCTGGAAGGCCTTGTGGATAGCGTACCTAATAAAGGTGTTATAGTTAAGGGAATCACTGAGAAAGATATTGAAGATATATATACCATAAGAAAAGTTTTAGAAGGCCTGGCAGCAAAATGGGCCGTGGAAAAATTTACTGAAGAAGAATTAACAGAGCTTAAAGATATATTTGATTTAATGGAGTTTTATACTAGGAAAAACGACATTGAACAGGTAGCAAAACTTAATACCAGATTTCATGAAGTTATCTTTAAAGCCACAAAGAGCAGTGTTTTGCAAAATATCTTGACGGATTTTCAATATTATGTGCAATGGGTGAGGTATGAATCCTTAAGGACTCCGGGAAGGCCCCAGGAAGCCTTAGAAGAACATAAACAAATTATTGATGCCTTTATAAACAGGGATGCAGAAAATGCCGAAAGGCTTGTAACCCAGCACATAATAAATTCCAGCAGAAATTTGATGAACATAATGAAATTAAAAAAAATAAACCCCTAGGGTTTATTTTTTTCTGGTATTGAAAAGTAAAATGTGCTTCCGTTTAAGCCGTCGGATTCTACCCATATTTTGCCTGCGTGTTCTTCGATTATTTTTTTGGCTATGGCAAGGCCAAGGCCGGTTCCCCCCATCTTTGAGGTTCGGGATTTTTCGCTCCTGTAAAACCTTTCAAATATATGCTCTTTTTCATTTTCGCTTATGCCGCAGCCGTCGTCTTTAATGGACACTATAAGGCTGTTGTCCTTTCTGAAAGCATTAAATACAATGGAGGTTTTAGTATATCTCAGTGCATTTTGTATTATGTTGTTTATTACTTCATCAATTCTTAATTTATCCACATAAACATAAAGGCATTGAAATTCAATGGAAGTGTTGAATATTATACCTTCTTTTTCAATATCATACCTTAGATTTTCTATTATTTCCTTCAGCATACCACGGCTTTCTGTAACCTTCATATTCATTCTTATATTATTTAAATCCAGACGGGAATATTCAAAGAGGTCATCTAACAGCTTGTTCATGCTCTCCGTTTTGCTGTAAATAACCTCGAGATATTTGCTGACTTTATCGGGATCTGTTATTATGCCGTCCTTCAGAGCTTCCACATAACCTTTTATGGAAGTTAAAGGGGTCCTTAAGTCGTGAGATATACTTGCTACCAGTTCCTTTCTGGAATATTCGTATTCTGTCTGTTTTATCAGAGATTCTTTTAACTTATTTCTCATGGTTTCAAAGGCCTGGCACAATATGCCTATTTCATCGCTTTTCTTATATTTTATTTTAAAATCAAGATTTCCGTTTGCTATCTGCTCGGTGGCATATGAAAGCTCATTTAAAGGTGATATTATACCTCTTGATATGAGTCCTGAAAAGAATACTATAAAAAGAATGATACTTCCTATGCCAAACCATAAGACCGGGTAAGTGATTTCCTTCGCATATTCTATCATCCAGACGGTATTTTGTTCAAATAATACAAAACCTTTGACCGAATCTTCATATACCATGGGTTTAATTATCCTAAGATAAAAGTCACTGTCCCATTCCATTGTTGAAAATATGTCATTTGTATGATATGTAAGCTGATTTAAATCCAAGGATTTTCCTATCCGGTCCGAAGCCTTTGAATTATAAAGTATCTTACCTTTTAAATCAATAATTTCAATACTCTCTATTATGGAGCTTAAAGATGAGAGCTCTTGTCTTATTTGGCGGTCAAACAAATCATAATTATTTATGCTCTCATAATGGGCTGATATTTTATCTGTTAGCTCTGTAGTGTATTCATTTATATCGGTACTGTCAAATTTTGCATCTTTTGTTTTATATGAAAGATACATTGAAAAAAGGGAAAAGGTCAATATAAAGGGCAGAATTATGGTAGATAAAAAAGTTACCAAAAGCTTAGTCCTTATCTTCATTTTCTGTCTCCTTCAAATTTATATCCAACACCCCATACCGTGACAATTAATTTCGGATTGGAGGGGTTTTCTTCAATCTTCTCCCTTAACCGCCTTATATGGACGGTAACTGTATTGATGTCTCCGAAGTCATCAAAACCCCATATGTTGTTGAATAACTGCTCTTTTGTAAATACCTGCCCTGCATTTGTGGCTAAAAAGCTCAAAAGCTCGAATTCCTTGGCAGGAAGAAGCAGCTGTTCTCCGTTCAAAAGAACATTATAGCCTTTTAAATCTATTTTAAGCCTTCCAAAATCCATAATATGATCCTGCCTGGAATCGGTATTCATCATGGACCGCCTTAACTGGGCTTTTATCCTTGCGATGAGCTCACTGGGGCTGAAGGGTTTGGTTACATAATCATCTGCTCCTAATCCCAATCCTAAAACCTTATCCACATCTTCACGACGGGCGCTTAATATTATAATGGGTATGGAGGACTGTTTCCTTATTTTTTTACATAATTCAAAACCATCTATACCGGGAAGCATTAAATCCAGTATGATAAGGTCAGGGTTTGAACTGTTGAAAATTTCCAATCCTTCATTTCCGTTATATGCTCTGTAAACTTTATAATTGTTGATTTCCAGATAATCTGATATTAAATCGGAGATTTCCTGCTCATCTTCTATTACGAGAATTTTTTCATTGGCCAAATGTCCCACCTCCATGTATTAATTCAATTTTAACATAATTATGGTACAATATTAAGTATATCAGACATGGCTAATGTGTATACTTATGAGATGAATAAGATATGAGGTGGTATTAAAATGGATAAAAATAAAATTTTGGAAACATTGAGACAATCCCAGGTGGTAGAGGACATTGAAGAGATTAAATATAAACCGGACTTTCTGGTAGCAAGATTCTTTTATGTATTCGACAGTGATGAAACGGAGGCAGCCCAGGATTACGCTAATTCAATGAGCGATCAGGACGAAAATGAGGATGCATGGTATGAAGAGCATTACATACCCTATCTTATCGATATTGCGGTAGATGAGGTGAGGGATGTAATAGAGGATATGGTGGATGACACAGGATTAAATGCTGAATATGTAAGCTATGAACCCGACAGGGAAGACGACCGGTGCGAATTTTTAGCGGTATTTGCCGACGGAGATAAAGAATTCGATATAGATGAGGTATTGGATAACTTAGAAATATAAAAAAAGGCGTAAATTGGTAAAATATATTTTTAAAAACTATTTATTTTTTATCAAAAAGCGTATAAAATATAATTACTGGCAGAGTAGGTATTGTGCGTCAAGTGTTAGAGGATGGGAAGTCGTCTCTAAACGAAAGGTTGACCTGCGATACAATACCGCGTCCGCTGTTACATTAAATGGAATCCTCGTTTCTTTTTAGTGTGGCTTCTGGTGCCAGACTAAGAAGAAAGGAGGTGTTTTTATGAAATTGGATGCTAGAAAGATAGTATACATTGGTTTATTTGTAGCCATCAGCATTGTTCTTAAAAATGTGCTCTCTTTTTATCCCGTTCCTACTATAAGAATAAGCTTTGGTGATATACCAATCATGCTGTCCGGTATGATGTTCGGACCGGTTTTGGGGGCAATTGCAGGTGCTTTGTCGGATGTCCTGGGAATAGTCATGTTCCCGGCGCCTACAGGAGCAACATTCTTCCCCGGCTTTACATTGAGCAAAATACTTGTAGGAGCAATTCCAGCGCTTATATACAGGTATTCAAAGGGTAATTCCATAGTCAGGATAGCTGTTGCAGTTGTAGTAACTGAAATAGTATGTTCCTTATTACTGGACACTCTCTGGCTGTCAATGATGTATAGCACAGGAATGCTTGCATTGCTGCCGGGAAGGGTTTTAACCAGGGTGATAATGATGATAATAGAAGTTCCTATATTATATGTGCTTCTTGAACGTGTTGTAAGAACAAGTTCCGTTAGGGGGGCTTAATAAATGAAAAATGTAATTGTTATCTACGGAGGCCCCAGGCGCAGTTTTAACACAGAACTGCTTTTAGACAAATTCCTGGAGGGTTTTGTAAAAGACGAGGTAGCTGTTGAGAAAGTCATACTCAAGGAATTGAATATAATTCCCTGCACATCCTGTTATGGCTGCAGCAAAGACGGCAGGTGCATTATCAGAGACGATATGACTGAAATTTATTCCAAATTAAAAGCTGCTGATATAATCGTTCTGGCTTCACCAATTTATTTTGGGAACGTTACGGCAATAACCAAATCTTTGATAGACAGATGCCAGGCTTTTTGGTCTTGTAAATATATTGCCAAAAAGCACGAGCAGGTTGTTAAAAAGACAGGTGTGTTCGTAGCTACGGCTGGCTCTAAGGATAAGGATGCATTTACATGTTCAGAGTACACGGTAAAACTGTTTTTCGATGCATGCGATGCCAATTTTTCACACACATTGTACGCAGGGGAGACTGACAGTTTACCCGTTCATAAAAACAGTGAAGTTTTAGAAAAAGCATTTAAATTAGGCAGGAGTATTGCTTAAACTTAAGCAGTATTCCTGCTTTTTTATAAAACATACTGCATTTAAAAATATATTGACATGTCTTGCGGTTGTGTTATAATTTATATGTTTCATGATAAATGGCCCTATGGTCTAGCGGTCTAGGACGTCGCCCTCTCACGGCGGAAACTGGGGTTCGAGTCCCCATAGGGTCACCATTGAAAACGCAGTCATTGTTTCGATGACTGCGTTTTTTCAATTCTATTTGCAGTGCAATGCAGAGCTTTTTACCGGCAATCAAAGGGTGATGTGCGATAATATTGAGGTTGACCTAATAAGAAGCTGTGACTGATGACTGAACAGACAGAACGGTAAATTTTAACTTACCAACTTTATTTTTACAATATCTGCTCACCTTGGAATAATTTAATTTCCATCGGGAATGATAATGATGGAGGTGAAAATATGGCAGATAATAATACAGCAAACAGCCAAAGGAAAACCGGATGGGGAGGCCTTATAATAAGGTTTGTCATAGCCGCGGTAGTATTGATGATAACTGCATTCTTTACTCCCGGATATACCATCACAAATTTCTGGACTGCATTGTTGCAGGCGCTGGCTATTGTAGGTCTGGACTATATTATACAGATGATGACAGGTATGAATGCATCACCCTGGGGAAGAGGTTTATCCGGATTTTTGATTACTGCAGCCATAATATATTTGACTCAGTATATAATACCGGGTGTTACTGTTTCCATGATAGGTGCAGTCATTGCGGCTCTTATTATAGGAATAATAGAAGCTATATTACCTATCAACGTAATTTGAAAAACGGGGCGAAGAAATTTCCCCCGTTTTTTGTTACCTATATTTCAAAATCCACAATGTATAGCACTTTGTTATTTGCCCCATATATGCTATACTATACAATGTAAAAAGCATAATATAAAAGCAATTATGACTTTTATTTATTATATGTAATTAAAAAAGGTTTAAATAAAATTGATTATTGTATATTGGTGGGGGTATAAAGATGTTATACACGGATTTATCTATGGGTATAGTAAGGGTTACCGAACTGGCAGCTCTATCCTGTGCAAAATACATGGGAAGAGGGGATAAAGACTTAGCTTTCAGGGCGGCTGTTGAAGGATTGCGCTCTGCAATGATAAAGCTTCCCATAAAAGGAACTGTCGTTGTAACAGAAAGCAGTGCAGATGGGGATTATATACTTAATAAAGGGGATAAGCTGGGTGTATGGAAGGACGATATGCCTGAATACGATATAGCCGTGGACCCATTGGATGGTGCTGTTCTTATAGCAAAAGGGCTTCCCAATGCCATGTCTGTAATTGCCGTAGGTCCTAAAGGGTCTTTGTTTAAGGCTCCCGATGTTTATATGCAAAAAATAGTGGCGGGACCTGAGGCTCGGGGCGTAATAGATATAAACAAAAGCATTGATGAAAATATAAAAAATGTCGCTAAAGCTCTGGATAAGGACATAAGCGAACTTACTGTAATTATTCAGGATAGGCCAAGGCATGAAAAATTGATAAGGGATGCCCGGGCAGCCGGAGCAAGAGTCAAGCTCTTTGGTGAAGGTGATGTTGCAGCAGCACTTGCAGCCTTGTTTGATGATACCGGAGTTGACTTGTTTGTAGGCACCGGAGGAGCATCAGAAGGAGTTATAGCAGCCGCGGCAGTCAAATGTCTCGGAGGCCATATGCAGGCAAAGTTTTTGCCCAAGGATGATAAAGAAAAGGATGAATTATCAAAGCTTGGCATAGATAACGTTGATTCTGTCCTCACTGTGGATGACCTCGTAAAGACCCAAGATGTATTTTTTGCAGCTACTGGAATTACCGACTGTGATTTGTTAAAGGGTGTAGTTTATCATGAAAATGAGATGGCAACCACAAATTCAGTTGTGCTAAGGTCAAAGACAGGAAGTATAAGGTTTGTTGAAGCCCGCCATGCCATTAAAAAAAGTACGGTAAATGTTTTTGTGAAAAGATAGAAAATACCTCAAAGGCTTAAAACCTTTGAGGCATTTTTTACTGCAAACTTCCCTGTTCTTTTGCTGCAAAACGGCAGGTGCATTCACTTTCCTCCGGCAATGATTCTAGCAGTGAGGCCATCAGCTTTTTTAGATTTCCGGACATCAGATTCATATTATCAATGACTTCCTTGTGAGTTAATGGAGTTTTGGATACTCCCGCGGCATAATTGGTTATGAGGGCAATGGCTGCATAGCACAATCCTTTTTCCCTTGCCAATATTACCTCAGGAACATTTGTCATGCCAACCATATCAGCACCCATTTTTGCATAGGCTCGTATCTCTGCTTTTGTCTCAAACCTGGGTCCTTCGGTACAAATATAAATGCCACCGTTTCTTATTTTTATATTTTCATTGGATGCAGCTTTGATTATGTATTTTCTTGTATCGGGACAATAGGGGGCGGACATATCTATATGGACGATGCCTTCATTGGTTTCCTCAAAATAAGTTGACTTTCTTCCTTTGGTAAAATCTATAAAGTCATCTACAAGTGCAAAGCTGCCTACCTGGAATTCAGTATTTATTGCACCTACGGCAGCCGTTGCAATAACCCTTTTTGCACCAAGACTATGAAGAGCCCATATGTTTGCCCGATAATTTACTTCGTGGGGAGCTAACGCATGACCTTTGCCGTGCCTTTCTAAAAATAATATATCTTTGGTTTTATATCGAGCGCTTTTAAGGTATACTATACCATATGGGGTATCGGCTTTAATATCTTCCATATCAGAAAAAATATCACCATGGTAAATCCCGGTGCCGCCTATTATTGCAATTTTTGAATTCATATGAACAACTCCTATCTAATGTTAGGTGACACTCTTTTCTTCTAAGATTATTTCCGGGGCTGAAGAGTGTCCCCAATTTAAAGTGTGAATCTTAATAAATTATAAAATTTATTTTATATTATATCAAATTTTTGTATACAACTTAAGGAGAAATGATATGAGAGTATTTATCGGTATTGATTTTCCTGAAGATATCAAGAAGGAAATAATTGAAATTCAAAAGTTTATAAAGGATAGCAGCATAAGCGGAAGGTGGAAGTACATAGATAATTTTCACCTTACATTAAAATTCGTAGGAGAGACAACACAGGATAAAATAGCTATAATCCATAAAAAAGTAGAGGAAGAATTAAAAGAATATAAAAGCTTCAATATAAAAACAGGTGCTTTAAGCTGTTTTAAAGGAAAGGACAGCTTAAGGGTAGTTTACTTGTCCCTTGAAGACAATGATGATGAGCTTAAAGGGCTGGCAGAAATAATAGATGGCTGCTGCTCATCAGCAGGTATCGAAAAAGAAAAAAGAATTTTTACTCCCCACATAACCATAGCCCAGGATGTAGTTTTAAAAGCCGGTTTCCCGTCATTGAAAGCTCAGCTTGAAAACAGAGGCAGCTTATCAATCGACGTAGACGGCGTTTACACATTCAAAAGCGAGCAAATAGGAAACAAACGGGTGTATACCAAAATTAACTGCATTAAACTGAAGTAAGGGTTAAAATTCCAGCATTATATCCGTATAAATATGTAAATTGAGGAAAAAATGTAATATAAGCGGCTAAGGTTATGCCCCCAACGAAGGAAAGGAGTATTTAGCGATGTTGAAAAAACTCTTGAGATTATCATTCATGTTAGTTATATGTTGTGTAGGGTTATTTGGGATTTTGAATTATTTGTCCCCGAATTTTAATAAAGCTGCCATGGCTATGTCCGTGTCGGTCCAGTCACCGGGAGATTGGAAGCAAAAAATATCAGAATCCATTAATTTAAGAAACGGATTATTAAACCGCGCCAAGGAAGGAAGCCTAAAGGATATAAGCGAGGCCATAAATGAGCTTAGACAAGTTGAATGTGCACCTTTGCTTAATGGAGATATATCCTTGACGGATTATATCATTAAAAATCCCGGGAGAGTTTCCGGTAGGGTAGATAATATATTAGTGGAGAATTGTAACGTCTTGAAAATAACACCTGGAGAGGCTTTTCTCGCAGCAGAAATAAGCTATGTTGAAAACAATGAGCAAAAAAAATATGACTATGAAATAGTATATAAGAATATAGACGGAAAATGGTATCTTTCTAAATTTGCATATGCCGAGTAAATCACTGCCTTAAAAATAATCCATGGATAAGCTCCTTGGATTATTCTTTTTTTTGACATATAATTATTAATATACGCAATTAAGGAGGATAGATAGTATGAAAAAGGAATTGAGAAGCCGTATTATAAAGGAAAGGCAGAAAATAAGCCGGGAAGATGTATTGAAAAAGAGTTTGGAAATAAAGAATAAGTTATTTAATATACCTGAGTTCATTAATGCAAAGAGGGTTATGTTTTTTGTCAGCTATAAGAACGAAGTAGATACCATCGATATGATAGATGAAGCAATGAAGCTTGGTAAAGAGATAATTGTGCCTATTGTGGTGCCTGGAGAAAAAGACCTGCTTCTGTCTAAACTTAACTCAATGAATGAATTGGAAGAAAGCTCTTATGGAATACTGGAACCCCCAAAAAAATATATCCGTCCCGTTAGTGCAGAAGAAATTGACTTTGTGGTTGCACCCGGTGTTGCCTTTGATGAAAATGGGTTTAGAATGGGGTATGGCGGGGGATACTATGATAGATTATTAAGCAAAATAAGCAAAAGCTGCAAAGTTGCAGCCATTGCTTTTGAAATGCAGATAGTGCCTGAAGTACCAACAGAGCCCCATGATATGAGAATTGGAATGATTATTACGGAGGATAGAATTATCAGTCCCAACATTTGAGGGAGGATAAATGAAGGTCATTGAAATCAACAATGAGATAAATCACATAAAGGCTGAAGAAATAAACCTTTCCGGGGAATGCATGTACTGGGTTATCGCAAACCCGGAGGAATTAAAAGACTGCAATGATATTTTCAAATTTCATTCCCTGACCATCTATGAGTGCTTTGATTCCAAGCAAAATGCCCGCCTGGAGTTCTTCGACAGCTATGATTTTCTGGTCATGAACATAGTGCAGTATACGGGAAAAACGGTGATTTCCAAAGAATTGGACATATTCATAGGCAAAAACTATATCGTTACCGTTACAAAAGAGGAATTGGAGATATTGGAGAAGCTGGAGGATGAATTAATTAATTTCAGGCAAAATGTTATTTTCAACAGCGACAGGTCTATAGTGAAAATATTGTATTACATACTCGATAAGATTATTTTTAATGACTATGAAATTATTTCCGCTATTGAAAACGAAGCGGATAATATTGAAATCAAAATACTTAAGAATCCAGATAAAAGATATTTAAATGACTTGATCCATTTAAGGAAACAGGTTCACAGGCTTAGAGGATATATATCTCCCCTAAGATACGTAGGCGATAACCTTGTATGCAATGATAATGAAATAATAGGAGGGGAATATCAAAATTATTTCCTTCAGATAAATAACAGAATTGAAAAGCTGGTTTCTTCACTGGATAGCCTGGTTCAATATCTTGTCCTTGTAAGAGAGGCCTTTGAAGCCGAGATATCCAATAAAACCAATGAGCTGATGAAGGTATTTACCATTATAACTGCTATTTTCCTTCCTCTATCCTTAATTACTGGAATATTCGGCATGGATTTTAACAACATCAAGATGTTAAAGCACGATGTTGCATCCCAGGGCACTGTAGTTTCTATGATAGTAATTTCCATTATGCTCTTTGTTATATTCAAAAAGAAAAAGTGGCTGTGATTTTTATAGCCATAAAATTCTGGAACAAATTGTACAGGCATTCGTCTTAAATTTAGATAGAATATAAGTTGGGGGCATATCTTAAGCATCTCCAAGACTTAATACTGATAGAAGGAGATGCGTCCCTTAACATTATTGAGGAGGATTTATGAAAAGGATAGCTCATATTTTTTTAGTTTTATTGCTGGCCTTTAATCTTGCAGCCTGCGGCAGTGGTAAGTCGTCAAATACTGCCAACCAATCTTTTGCTCCTTCTGCCGGTGGAGCAGATTATGGATATAGCAGGGATGAGGAGGCAAAAGGGAAAGAAGATTTAGAAACGAATGACGATTATGCAGGGGAAAATCAAAGTGATATTGCAGATAATCCCCAGGATGGCGGTAAGAAAATAATTTATACCGCATCTACGTCAATAGATGTCAAAGACCTAAAAGTCTCATATGATTCAGCTATTAACAAAGCAAGAGAAATGGGAGGATATATAGCTAACTCCAGTATAAGAGATAATTATGCAGAAATAACCGTAAGGGTTCCGGCTGGCAGCTTAGAAACTTATCTTGAATATCTGGATACTCTCGGTGGAGAAAACAAATCCACCACAATTTCCACAGATGATATTACCGATCAATATACAGATATACAGTCCCGCCTAAAGAATTTAAAAGCCCAGGAAGAACAGCTCCTTTCAATCTTAAAAGAGGCTAAAACCGTAGAGGATACTTTAAAGGTAACAAATGAACTCTACAGGGTAAGAGGAGATATAGAGTCTTATGAAGGCAGGATAAGGATGTGGGATAAGCTCGTTGATCTAAGCACCATTACCGTCAGGTTCAGCAAAATCCAGGAAATAGGGGGGGAAGAAGTAAAGATTAGCTTTATAAGCCTTGATGAAATCATGAGAGGGATGCAAAACGGCTTTAAAAGCACGCTGAATTTCGTCATGAGGTTTATAAGCAGCATAATCATACTGTTAATAAGCATTATACCTTTGCTTCCGTTCATAGCAATAATAGCATGGCTTGTAATAAAGTATATGAGAAAGTTTAGAATTGAAAAAAATAATATCGATGATATAAAGAAATAAGCTTTTAAAAGCTTATTTCTTTATATATTCCCATCCTCTTTTTATGGCTTCCTTTACCATGACGCTGGAGGGTCCCCCGTAGGTTTTGCGGCTCTCAACACAGGTTTTGATATCGATAAATTCATATATATCTTCTGCGAAAGTCTTTGATATGTCTTGGTATTCATCAAGAGAAAGCTCTTCTAAGGTTTTATTCTTTTCTATGCTGTATAATACCAGGCGGCCTATTATTTCATGGGCTTCCCTGAAGGGAATACCTTTTTTTACAAGATAATCGGCAGCATCGGTGGCATTTAAAAAGCCATGACTGCAGGATTTTTGCATATTTAAAGCTTTAACTTTCATGGTCTCAAGCATGGGTGTAAATGAAATAAGGCAGGCTTTTACCGTATCCACGCCTTCAAACAACGCCTCTTTATCCTCCTGCATATCCTTATTGTAGGATAAGGGAAGGCCTTTCATCACAGTCAAAAGGCCGACTAAATTGCCGTAAACCCGTCCTGTTTTGCCCCTTATAAGCTCTGCGATATCGGGATTTTTTTTCTGAGGCATAATACTGCTTCCCGTACTGAAGCTGTCATCCAGTTCTATAAAGCTGAAGGCATTGGAGCACCACAGAATTATTTCCTCGCAGAATCTGCTAAGATGCATCATTATAATTGAGAGGCTGCTTAGGAACTCTATGGCATAATCCCTGTCAGAAACGCTGTCCATGGAGTTTTCGGTAATGCTTTCAAAGCCTAAAATACTTGCCACCAGCCTACGGTCGGTATCATAGGTGGTTCCTGCCAATGCACAGGCACCAAGAGGCATAACGTCCGTTCTTTTATAGCAGTCGGATAATCTGTCCATGTCCCTCTTAAACATTTCAAAATAAGCCATGAGGTGATGAGCAAAGGTTACCGGCTGTGCAGGCTGAAGATGGGTGAAGCCAGGCATGACGGTTTCAATGTTTTTTTCGGCCTGCTTTAATATGCAATCTTCAAGCTTGAATAAAAGTTCCTTAATATTTAAAAGCTCGTCTTTTATATACATTTTAAAATCCAAGGCTACCTGGTCATTTCTGCTCCTGGCGGTGTGAAGCTTTTTACCTACAGTACCGATTTTATCTGTAAGTATTTTTTCAATATTCATGTGGATATCTTCACACTGTACATCAAACTCTATCTTTCCATCTTCAATATCAGCAAGTATTTCCTTTAAGGCGGTAATTATTTTATCTGCATCGCTTTTAGGTATAATGCCGCATTGCCCAAGCATTTCTGCATGGGCAATACTTCCTGTTATATCGTATTTATATAGCCTTGAATCAAAGGATATGGATGAATTGAAATCATCCGTCAGTTTATCTGTTTCTTTTGTGAAACGTCCTCCCCAAAGCTTCATATCGCTTCTTTTGTCTCCTCTTCTTCATTTTTCTTCATCATTAAAGCCCTGATTTTAAGCGGAAGTCCGAAAAGGTTTATAAAGCCTTCCGAATCCTTGTGGCTGTATACTTCATCTTTTCCGAAGGTTGCAAATTCTTCGCTGTATAATGAGTAAGGCGATTGTGAGCCTGCAACCTTTGCAGAGCCTTTATATAATTTAAGCCTTACTGTTCCTGTTACAAAGGTCTGGGTGGAATCCACGAAGGCATCCAGCGCTTCGCGAAGGGGTGTAAACCACATTCCGTCGTAAACAAGCTCCGAATATTTTTGTGCAATCAATTCTTTGTAATGCATGGTCTGTCTGTCCAAAGTCAAATATTCAAGTTCTTTATGTGCGGTGTAAAGCAATGTACCTCCGGGAGTCTCATAAACACCTCTGGATTTCATACCCACCAGCCTGTTTTCAACCATGTCTATGATGCCGACGCCGTTTTTGCCGCCTATATCATTCAATTTTTCCAGCAATTCAACGGGTTCATATTTTGTGCCGTCTATGGCAACAGGGTTTCCTTTTTCAAAATATATATCAACATAAGTAGCAGCATCAGGGCACTCTTCAGGAGGAGTTGTCATCTGATACATATCGGTTTTGTGTTCATTCCATGGGTTTTCCAAATCTCCGCCTTCATGGCTCAAATGCCATATATTTTTATCCATACTATAGGGTTTTTCCTTGGTTACGGGAATGGGTATATTCCTTTCCTTTGCATAATCAATGGCATCTTCACGGGAACGGATATCCCATATTCTCCAGGGAGCTATGACTTTAAGAGAAGGATTTAATGCTTTAATTGTAAGTTCAAACCTTACCTGATCGTTACCCTTGCCTGTGCAGCCGTGAGCTATGGTAGTTGCACCTTCTTTTTCTGCGATTTCCACCAGTCTTTTGGCAATTACCGGCCTTGCAAAGGAGGTACCTAAAAGATATTTTCCTTCATATACGGCCCCGGCTTTTAAAGTGGGGAATATATAGTTTTTAACGAAATCTTCCTTCACATCTTCTATATATACTTTGCTTGCACCGGTATTGAAGGCTTTTTGTGTAACGGCATCGTAATCATCGCCTTGTCCTACATCTATGCAAACTGCTATAACTTCACAATTGTAATTCTCTTTGAGCCATGCAAGAATAACTGATGTATCAAGGCCTCCGGAATAAGCAAGTATAAATTTCTCTTTCTTCATATATATCATCCTTTCAAGTATTCATCATCATACAAATTATTATAATAAAAAATGAATAAATATGCAACATATTATTTTGAATATGTATATGTATACATGTTCATATGCTTAATATTTTATTAATAACCTCCCCTGACTATTACTGTATAAAAATGTGCACGTACCATGGAGTTGTATGAATAATATTAAGATAGAAAAATTTATGAACATAATTGCAATGTATCCCCATAGACTATATTAAAAGATGCCGTTAATGAAGGAGAGATGGACTTATGTCCAGTAATTATTCGCTGTATTTAAGTATATGGTGCCCCATTGATGAAATAAGAGGAAGTATAATAAAAAGTCGATCTATCCTTAATGAAATAATAAAATGCATGAAAAAATACAGCCAAAGCACTGAATTCACTTTTATAGAGCTGACAGATGAAGCTTTAAGAAATCTGCCGGGAGGAATGGCAGATAAAATGACCTGCTTTAACAGTGAAAACATAGATACCTCGGTTTTTTGCTTTAATGAGATAAAAACCGATGAAAAAAATGTAAGTGCCATACTGACAAAGCTTAAAAAGCAGGTGTCAAAGCTTGTATACCATGGATTCAAAAGCGAGATGGTGGTAATTGAGGAAATTAAAATTCAGGAAGAAAATATTGGGAAGATGATATGCAAAAAGAATTACAAGGTGTTTTTTAGTAAAATATTTCAATGAATTTAAAGGGGCTGTTGCATTTGAAACAGTGAATGAAGTGTTTCAAATGCAGCAGCCCCCATTTGTGCGCCCGGCATGGGCGCAATTTACAGTCCAAATTCCCTGGCAACAATCTGAACTGCTTTCAACTTGTCTTTGTGTTCTATGGCACAGGTAATCCTTATTTCAGAGGTAGTAACCATTTTTATCTGAATATTATTTATAGATAACAGCTTGAATAATCTGGATGCAACGCCTGAGGCCGATTTCATTCCCATACCCACAACGGAGAACTTGGTTATTTCTTCATCTATATTTATTTTTATCCCCGGAAGGATATTATTTAAAATTGTTTTACAGGCATCGATATCCTTTTTAGGTATCGTAAATGATATATATACCTTGCCTTCAATTGGGGTGGTCTGGCTTATCATATCCACGCTGATTTTTTGTTCTGCTATGCTTTCGAAGGTATCGGCCAAAGTATTGGATACAAAGGGTACACCCTCAAGGGTGATTATTGCATCGCTGTCGCTTATTGCAATACCGGTGATAGGTTTGTTATCCACAAATTCAACCTCCTTTATGTAGGTTCCTTTTTCATCTTTTCCGCTATGGGCAACGTAAACGGGAACATTATATTTTTCAGCAAGCTCAATTGCCCGGGAATTTATTATATCAGCACCAAGACTTATCAATTCCAGTATTTCTTCATAGCTTATTACATCCAATTTTTTAGGACGCTTATATAATTTGGGGTCAATTGTATAAATCCCCTCGGCATCCGTATATATTTCACATATACCGTTAAGCCTTGCCGAAATAACAATTGCCGTTATGTCTGCAGCATCTTTGCCTATGGAAGCGGTATCACTTAATTTATCTATGCCCTGAAAACCGGAAAGGATTACAACTTTATTTTGATTCAATGCCCTGTTGATGATTTTCTCATCAAGACCGGGAAAGGAGGCCATACCTCTGCTGACCGACGAATTGGAATTTAGCTGCATTGCCGTATAGGAGACACAATCATGTCCTAATGATTTTAAAACTATGGCAAGTAGCGAAGAGGAAACCATTTCTCCGGCAGCCTTTATTATTTCAAGCTCATGGTTGTCGGGGGTAGCGGTTATACTATGCGCATCATCTACGAGGCTTTGGGTATTGTCACCTAAAGCAGAAACTACTATAACCATTTTATGGCCTTTGTTTTTTCTGGCAATAATCTTCTCAGCAATTTGTTTAATTCCGTCCATGGATTGCACTGAAGATCCTCCGTATTTCTGAACGATAATTGCCATAGAATCACCTCTTAACATAAAATATATAAAAATTAATTGAATTTCATTATATAACTAAAATGTAAATTGTTAAAGGTCTGATTAATTCTTATCAGTATAGCATAATTATCCTAAAATATCAACGGAAGCAACACCTATACAAGGGGAAGCATCATCGTTATAATTTACCGTATGTGTTTAAATTAAACTGATATAATTGTGATATTGGCTTATTCCAGCAATCCGTTTTGAGAGATTATTTTTGCGTACAGCCTGCCGCTTGCCTTGATTGTTCTTGTTTTACTTGGTGAATCATGGTCTATATGAATAATCCCAAAGCGGATTTTTATGCCTTCCGTTAATTCGAAATTATCTAGGCTTGACCAGTGATAATAACCTCTTACATCCGCACCTTCCTCTATGGCCTTATGCATAGCTTTAATATGCTCTCTTATAAAATCCTCTCTTAGTTCATCACAGAAATCACAAACTCCGTTTTCGGTGATATAAATGGGCAATTTATATTTATTCCATGTTATTTTGATTACATTATAAAAGCCTTGGGGATAAATGTCCCATCCCAGACTGTTTTTTTTAAGATCTTTCCTGCTCAGTGTTTCAAAGGGAAATTTTATAAGGCTTCCCGTATAATAATTTATGCCGATGAAATCAAGGGAATTATGTTCCATGGCCTTGTTCAAAAAGCTGTGATTAAAAAACACGTCTATATATTTTTGAGATAATTTATCCATTAAAGATTTTTCCCTATAGGGAGTAAACTCTCTCATATGCTTTGCAATGCTGACCTTTGCTTTATGCCATCCCTTGCTCTCGTGTATGCGGTGGATGCAGTTATATGAAAGTATATGAATATTTATAAGAGCGTTGTGAACCTTTTGCATCAGCAAATAATCCTTTTTACCCGGTGGAAATTCTCCCGTAAAATAGCCGTTGTATGCAAGTACCGTAGGTTCATTTATGGTAATATAAAAATCAATAAGGTCGCCTAAGAATTCCACGGTTTTTTTAACATATCGAAGGAAGTATTGAGAACAGTCTTTATATTCAAAGCCCCCTTTTTCAAATAGCCACAGTGGGATTGAAAAATGATGAAGTGTGACCATGGGGGACATTTTTAAATCCTTTATGGTTTTTAACACATTTCTGTAATGCATAAGGGCCAGTATATCAAAGGAGCCTTCTATGGGTTCAATTCGGGCCCATTCCAAACCTATTCTCACCGTATTATGAGAAAGCTCCTTTAAGAGATGAAAATCCTCTTTGTATTTAATATAATGAAGTACTGCAAAATCGGGATTGGAATTGTCCTTTATCCTGCCTTCCTTGTACCATAAATAAAAATCGTGATTTGTACACATACCCTCGACCTGAAAGGCTGAAGAAGCACTGCCCCATAAAAATCCCGGCGGGAAAATGTATCGAGACATATAAAACTCTCCTGTAAAGCTTAAAATTTCATACATATTTTTTAAAAAATATTTGTATATACTATGTGTATTAAATTTGTTATAGTACAAATGTCGGACTAACTTGGGGCTGTTGCGTTTAAACAACGTAAATGAATCGTGAGAGTTCTTTAAAAGTTCTTGGCGACGCTGCTGCAGAAAATACTTAGAATTTCAGATTGTTTGAGCGGAGTGAAGCTTAAAAATTCTTGTATTTTCAAGGCAGGGAGCCTTAGAACCTGCAGAACTCGACATAGCAATGCAGTGTTTAAAACGCAACAGCCCCGAGCCCCTAACTTAATGAGGTGGAAAGTATGAGCTTGAAAAGAAAATCAGAGCATATGGTTTATGCAATTTCGAGTCAGAATAAAAACATAAAAGTTTTTGATGATATACATATACTTTATAACAGCATTCCGGAAGTTGATTTTGACGATATAGACATGTCTCTTAGAATTTTTAACAGGAAATTTTCCTTTCCGTTGATAATAAATGCCATTACCGGAGGAACCGAGGAGGGGAAAAGCATAAATGAAGCTTTAGCTAATACA